>CAMBWJ010000121.1 GCA_945871545.1 uncultured Clostridia bacterium
CATGCCCTTGTAGACGATGGTGCGGCTGGACAGGGAGCACACATATGCCCCCGTGCTCTTCTTTTCAAAGCTGCGGCGCAGCACGTACAGCCTGCGGTCGAAGGGCAGTCCCTGCCCAACGCCCTCGGGGCGCTCGACAAAGCACTGCACGATGGCGGGCATCGTGCCTCTCGCGCCCTCGCCCAGAATTCCCGGGCAGCAGGGCACATCGCGCCAGCAGATCAGGCGCAGTCCCTCCTGTGCGGCGGCCGCTTCCATCGCCGCACGAACCTGCTCCATTTCCAGGTTTTCGGGCACAAAGAGCATGCCAACGCCGTAATCGCCGGCACCCCCCAGCTTCCAACTGTTCTCTGCGGCCCAGGCAGCGAACAGAGCGTGGGGAAGCTGCGTCAGCACGCCCACGCCGTCGCCCGTGGTTCCCAGGGCGTCGCAACCGGCGCGGTGTGCCAGGCGCTCCACGATCGTCAGCGCGTCCGAAACCGTCTTATGACTCCTTTGTCCGGACAGATCCACCACGGCGCCAACGCCGCAGGATTCATGTTCCATTTGCGCATCGTAGAGTGGGTACTGTTTCATGACAAGCTCTCTCCATTCAATATGCGGCGGGCACTCTCGGTCATCTTGATGCCCAGGCGCATGCTCATGCGCTGCAGGGCCTGATGTGCCTGCTGCTCAGTATATCCGCTGCCCTCGATCAGCAGCGCCTTCGCCTCTTCGATCAGTTGCTTTTCCTCAGGTGAGCGCCGGGGCATGCGCATGTAGTGTAGCTGCACCAGCATGTTGACTGCGCTGGAGAGCTCGCCCCGGGTGAAGGGCACCGGCAGGCGGAACAGCGCGTGGTGTTCGCACCTCTCCAGCTGATCCGGCTTGCCCAGCACCAGCATCAGCACCTGATCTCCCAGGTCGTAGGCCAGCTCATCCACCGTGCGATCGGGAAAGCGCGTGCCGCACACCAGGATGCCGTCGTGACAGGCGTCGAAGGCGCGCATGACTTCGTTTCCCGTCGCACATTTGCGGAACACCTGCAGGCCGGAAGCATCCAGCACGGACGCGATCTGTTCGCACTTCCTCGCGTCTGCAAATGCGACAATGATCTTGGCCATGATCTCACCCCTAAATCAACATTTTGTAAGATGTACACTGGGATCGGGCGATATTTTTGGTTTCGATTTCCCTGAAATGCCGCGGGCGCAGTTTCTTGGCTGCGCCCGGGATTTTCAAAGGCTCCGTTGCCCCGCACATGCGGAGCAGGGCGCATCAATAGGTAATCAGGTACTTGGAGATCTCCCAGTTGCTCACATGGGTGCGATAGGCGTCCCACTCGGCGTACTTGCCCTCGGTGTAGTGGCTGACCACGTGATCGCCCAGGGCCTCGCAGATCAGCTCGTCCGCCTTCAGCGCATCCACAGCGGCCTTCAGGGAGCCCGGCAGGCTCTTGATGCCCTTGGCGTCGCGGGTGGCCTCGTCCATGGCGAAGATGTTCTCGGTGATCTCATCCGGCGGGGTCATGCCCTTCTCGATGCCGTCCAGACCGGCGGCCAGGCACACGGCCAGCGCCAGGTAGGGGTTGCAGGTCGGGTCGGGACAGCGCAGCTCCACACGGGTCGCCTGACCGCGGGCCGCCGGGATGCGGATCAGGGCGCTGCGGTTGCTGGCGGACCAGGCCAGATAGCAGGGAGCCTCATAGCCGGGAACCAGGCGCTTGTAGGAGTTGACCAGCGGGTTGGTGATGGCCGCCATGCCGCAGACGTGCTTGAGCAGGCCGGCGATGAAGGCGTAGGCCTCCTTGGAGAGCTTGCGGCTGTCGTCGGGATCGAAGAACACGTTCTTGCCATCCTTGAACAGGGACATGTTGGTATGCATGCCGCTGCCGTTGATGCCGAACACCGGCTTGGGCATGAAGGTGGCATGCAGGCCGTTCTTCTGGGCCAGGGTCTTGACCGCCAGCTTGAAGGTCATGATGTTGTCGGCAGCGGTCAGCGCCTCGGCGTACTTGAAGTCGATCTCGTGCTGGCCCTGGGCAACCTCGTGGTGGGAAGCCTCAATCTCGAAGCCCATCTGCTCCAGCGCCAGACAGATCTCGCGGCGGGTGCTCTCGCCGTGATCCAGCGGGCCCAGATCGAAGTAACCGGCCTCGTCGGAGGTGGTGGTGGTGGGGTTGCCGTTTTCATCGGTCTGGAAGAGGAAGAACTCGCACTCCGGGCCAACGTTGAAGGAGTAGCCCATGTCGGCGGCCTTCTTCAGCACGCGCTTGAGCACGCCGCGGGGATCGCCCACGAAGGGGGTGCCGTCCGGATTGTACACGTCGCAGATCAGGCGGGCAACCTTGCCGTGCTGCGGTCTCCAGGGAAGCACCGTGAAGGAATCCAGATCCGGATAGAGGTACTGGTCGGACTCGTGGATGCGAACGAAGCCTTCAATGGAGCTGCCGTCGATCATGATCTGGTTGTTGACAGCCTTCTCAATCTGGGATGCGGTGATGGCGACATTCTTCAGCTGACCGAAAATGTCGGTGAACTGCATGCGGATGAACTCCACGTCTCCCTCGCGAACCAGGCGGATGATGTCTTCCTTGCTGTACTTACTCATGACTGCGACCTCCTCAAAAATCTGTCGGAAAATAGAAAAAGAGCAAACTGGACGTTCAACATCGCCCCTTTGCTCTGTTGCGGGTATCATAACAGAATTCCCCACGGCTGTCAAGACTTTTTTGCAAGCGAGAAATGTTGATTTTTCGTTTCTTCGGCCCAATTCCGAGTTTTTACCTATATATGACGACGGAAATGAATGTTAAATGAAATTGAACTTGCAATTCCCCATTGACAGCGCCGTCAGATTGTGATAAGATTCACCCAATTTCAAACGCAAACGCGATGAGGAAGAAAAGTAAGCAGGTTCGAGCTTGATCGAAATAATTTGTGGCCACAGAGAGCGGGCGGCGCTGAGAGTCCCGTGCACAAGCCTGGTGAAAGAACCCTTCCGAGCCCAAACCCAAAGCGATGGTGCAAGTAGGGGCGGCGTGGGGACGGCACGTTACAACCGTCGGGGCTTGTTGGAGCCCGCTAAGAAGCAAATCAGGTGGCACCACGGATCGGCGGCATTCGTCCTGAAACAGAGGACGGGCCGCAAAAAATTCGGAGGTGCTTATTTTATGTGTTCTATCTTTGGCATTGAGAGCAAGACGATTCCCATGGAGCAGATGCAGGCCAGCTTTGATCGCACGATCTCCCGCGGGCCGGACATGTCCCGCATGATCGAAGTGGAGTGCGGATATCTGGGCTTCCACCGGCTGTCCATCATGGGCCTGGACGCGCGCGGCATGCAGCCCTTCGAGCTGGACGGCAGCTACGCGATCTGCAACGGCGAGCTCTACGGCTTCCGCCCGGTGCGCGAGCGCCTGAAGGCGAAGTACAGCTTCAAGGGCGAGTCCGACTGCGAGATTCTGCTGCCCCTGTACCGGGAATACGGGCTGGAGATGTTCAAGGCACTGGACGCGGAATTTGCACTCATCATCTACGACGCGCAGCGCAAATCCTTCGTGGCCGCCCGCGATCCCATCGGCATCCGCCCGCTGTACTATGGTGTGCTCAAGGACGGTGGCATGGCCTTCGCCAGCGAGCCGAAGAACCTGGTGGGCCTGTGCGAGACCATCCTCCCCTTCCCGCCCGGCTGCTACTGGGCCGACGGCGAATTCACCCGCTACGCCGATCCCGCCCACGTGGATCAGTTCCAGATGACCAGCATTGACGACGCTTGCAGCCATCTGCGGCAGCTTCTGATCGAGGGCGTGGAGAAGCGCCTGGACGCGGATGCGCCGGTGGGCTTCCTGCTCAGCGGCGGTTTGGACAGCTCCCTGGTGTGCGCCATCGCGGCAAAGTCCCTGGGCAAGAAGATCCGCACCTTCTCCATCGGCATGGACGTCGACGCAATCGATCTGAAGTACGCCCGCAAGGTGGCCGACTTCATCGGCAGCGACCACACCGAGGTCATCATCAGCGAGAAGGACGTGCTGGACGCGCTGGAGCCGGTGGTGGAGCTGCTGGGCACCTACGACATCACCACCATCCGCGCCAGCATCGGCATGTACCTGGTCTGCAAGTACATTCACGAGAACACCGATGTCCGCGTACTGCTGACAGGCGAGATCTCGGACGAGCTGTTCGGCTACAAGTACACCGACTTCGCCCCCGACGCTGCCGCCTTCCAGGAGGAGGCCGAAAAGCGCATCCGCGAGCTGCACATGTACGACGTGCTGCGCGCCGACCGCTGCATCTCCGTCAACTCCCTGGAGACCCGCGTGCCCTTCGGCGACCTGGCCTTCGTGCACTACGCCATGTCCATCGACCCCGCCATGAAGATGAACACCTACGACATGGGCAAGTACCTGATCCGCAAGGCCTTCGCGGACGATCATCTGCTGCCCGAGGAGATTCTGTGGCGGCAGAAGGCGGCCTTCAGCGACGCGGTGGGCCACTCCATGGTAGACGACCTCAAGGCCCTGGCCGCGCGCAGCTACACCGACGCGGAATATGAGGAAAAGCGCATGCAGTACGATCACGCCCGCCCCTTCACCAAGGAGAGCCTGCTCTACCGCGAAATCTTCGAGAAGTACTACCCCGGACAGTCCCACATGGTGGTGGACTTCTGGATGCCCAACAGAACCTGGCCGGGCTGCGACGTGGACGATCCCTCCGCGCGCGTGCTGAAGAACTACGGCGACAGCGGCAAATAAAGTCCGCCAAATACGGACGCGCCGCCGGTCTTGACAATCCGCTGCAAATCCATTACACTAAATTCAGATGAATTTGCACAGCCCGCTGTGCCCGCCCCTGAGACGGAGAAAAATTCTCCCGGGGCGGGCTTTTTGCAGGCTGGGAACGGAGGAAAACATGATTTACAGCAGCTTTCAGAATGAGAAGCTTTCCCTGCTGGGCTTCGGTGCGATGCGCCTGCCCTGCGATGCGGAGGGCAAGGTGGACGAAGCGCAGGTGGCCGAGATGGTACGCCTGGCCTTCGAGGGCGGCGTGAACTACATCGACACCGCCTGGCCCTACCACGGCGGTCAGTCCGAGTCCGTGCTGGGCCGCGTGCTCTCCGCCTATCCCCGGGACAGCTACTACCTGGCCTCGAAGTTCCCGGGCCACCAGATCAGCGAGCGCTACGATCCCGCCGCCATCTTTGAGGAGCAGCTGCGCAAGTGCAGGGTGGATCACTTCGACTTCTACCTGCTGCACAACGTTTATGAAAAGTCCGTCCAGACCTATTCCGACCCCCAGTGGGGCATCGTGGACTACTTCCTGGAGCAGAAGAAGCTGGGCCGCATCCGCCACCTGGGCTTCTCCAGCCACGCCGGTTACGACTGCCTGAAGGACTTTCTGGACCGCTACGGCGATCAGATGGAGTTCTGCCAGATTCAGCTCAACTACCTGGACTGGACGCTTCAGGACGCGAAAGCGCGCTATGAGCTGCTCACCGAGCGGGGCATTCCGGTCTGGGTCATGGAGCCCCTGCGCGGCGGCAAGCTGGCCAAGCTTCCAGAGGAAAGCGCCGCGAAGCTGCATGCGCTGCGGAGCGACGAGGGCGTGCCCGCCTGGGCCTTCCGCTGGCTGCAAGGGCTGGACAACGTGAAGATGATCCTCTCCGGCATGTCCAGTGTGGAGCAGATGAAGGACAACCTGCGCACCTTCGTGGAGCGCAAGCCGCTGAACGCGGAGGAGTGCGCGGTGCTGCTCGACATCGCCGAGACGCTTAAGAACAGCGTGCCCTGCACCGCCTGCCGCTACTGCTGCGACGGCTGCCCGCAGGGTCTGGACATCCCGAAGCTCATCTCCGCCTGCAACGACTACCGCTACGCCGCCAGCTTCAACGTCTCCATGTCCATCGAAGCCCTGCCGGAGGACAAGCGCCCCTCGGCCTGCCTCGGCTGCGGCGCATGCGCACAGGTCTGCCCCCAGAAGATCGACATCCCCGGGGTCTTGAAGGACTTCAGCGAGGCCCTCGCCAAGCAGCCCAGCTGGGCCGAAATCTGCCGCCAGCGCGAGGAAGCCCAGCGCAAGAACCGCAGCTGATCTGCGCTGCAAGGCGGATTCCTTAGCGGAAACCGAGCGCATGCCGGCATTTCTTTCCAGCCTGTTAGCGCGCTTTCATCGTATAATGGAGCCGGAACCGGATCTCACACCTTCGGCTCCGCATTCCCGGGCGGCGAGGCTCTCGCATTCCGCCTTCGCCGTCCGAGACCATACGTTGGAGGCGAT
>CAMBWJ010000122.1 GCA_945871545.1 uncultured Clostridia bacterium
CTCGCGGAACTCGGCGAAGGGAAAGCGCAGGCTCTGAAGCGTCGGTTCGGAGGCTTCCTTCCATTTCTCCTGGGCCTCCAGCTGACGGGCGTAGGGCAGCGCGTAGGCCATAAAGCGCCGCGCAAGCTCCTCCCGATCCAGCTCCCGCCTGAAGCTGCGCTGACCGCCGCGCACGCCGACGTAGATCAGCTGCACCTCCGCCGCAGCATAGCCGTCCCGCGCACAGAGCAGGTGGGCGTAGATCTCGGCCTGGGCCCAGTGGGCGGGATAGTCCTCGCTGAGGATCTCGTTGGGGTTGATCCGCGTGGTCTTGATCTCGGCGATGTGCGCGCAGTCCCTCTCCAGCCACGCCGCGTCCGCGCGGCCCTGCACCCGAAGCTGAACGCCGCCCACGTTCACGTCCAGCGATACGGGAAGCTCCGCGACCCAGCGCTCGTCCAGCATCCGCTGCACGGCGACGTGGCCCTCGCGGCCCTCCCGCATGCGCGCGGCCATGCGGCTCGCGGAGGTGACGCTGCCCGTGGCGCAGGCGAACTCCGCCAGCGCGCGCACGCTCACCACATGGATCTTCTTCAACGGCCCGACCTCTTTTCCCTTGACAGTTTCGGTTCCTGGTGATAAAGTAAGATTATCTACACATATGCTGGCAGATGATGAATCTCTGCGCAGCTGTTACCAGTATAGAACAGTTCCCATACTTTTTCAAGCAGGAGGTTTTTGACGATGACGCTTTATCCGCTTCTGATGGCGCCCCACTTCCGCTCCGGCGAGGAAACGCCCTGGGGCGGCTCCATGCTGCGCGACGCATTCATGAAGGACGCGCCGGATCAGACCGGCGAGAGCCTGGAGATCTCGGCCCTTCCCGAGCGCGAGAGCATGGTGCGCAACGGTTCGCACGCCGGCAAGAGCCTCAGCCGCATGATCGAGCTGTGGGGCGAGCAGCTCACCGGCCTCCCCGCAGGCAGCGACTTCCCGCTGCTGCTGAAGCTGATCGACGCGAAGGACACCCTGTCCGTGCAGGTGCACCCGGACGACGCCTACGCAGGCGCCAACGAGGGTGGCAAGCTGGGCAAGACCGAGGCCTGGATCGTGCTGAACTGCGACGAGGGCGCGCGCCTGGCCTACGGCGTGGACACCCACGGCAAGCCGCTTCAGGAGGTCGTGGACGGCGGCGCTGCGGAGATCGAGGCTGCGCTGAACTGGGTGGACGTGCGCCCGGGCGACGTCTACTACATTCCCAGCGGCATGGTGCACGCCATCGGCGCGGGCATGCAGATCTACGAGATTCAGCAGTCCAGCGACGTGACCTACCGCTTCTGGGACTGGGGCCGCGTCGGCAAGAACGGCCAGCCCCGCACGCTGCACACCCGGCAGGCCGTGGATGTGACCAGGCCGGAGCTGCACCTGAGCAAGATCTTCGGCACCACCAGCCTGTGCAAGGGCGGCAGCCGCACCTACTACATCTCCAACCGCTACTTCGAGCTGTGCCGCCTGAACGTCTCCGGTAAGATGCCGGTGTGCGACGGCCGCATGCTCTTCCTCACGCCGCTGGGCCCCTGCACCCTGCGCTGGGAAGACGAGGAGCTGGAGCTTGCACCCTTCGACAGCGTGCTGGTGCCCGCCGCCATGGAGGGCCTGACCATCGAGAGCGACGACTGCAAGGTGCTCATGTCCTCCCTGTCCAACCGCGAAGCCCTGCGCGCAGAGCTGGGCTACCGCGCGGAGAACGTCGCGGGGCTGACTGAGGAATAAAATCGTATGAAAAGGCTCCCCCGGAATCATTCCAGGGGAGCCTTCGTCATGCCCATTCAGTGCAGGATTGATCCCAGCGCGTCCGTCAATTCACTGGTGGGAGCGTTGTTCCGCTTCTTGTAATCCATGCCCCAGTCAAACATTGCGGCAATGACCGGCTTGAGGCTCTCGCCCAGCTCGGTCAGCGTATACTCCACCCGGGGCGGCACCTCCGGATAGGCCCTGCGCGTCAGCAGGCCGTCGGCCTCCATCGACTTCAGATTCGCGGTCAGCACCTTCTGGGAGATTCCCTCCAGCGAGCGCTTCAGCTCGCCGAAGCGCTTCGTGCCCGTGAACAGATCCCGCAGGATCAGCACCTTCCAGCGATCCGAAATCAGCATCAGCGTCGTCTCCACCGGGCAGTCCGGCAATTTCTTATCCATAGAACAAGCCTCTCACTTCAATGTCCATTTCAGTTAATGACATTATAAGACCGGCTGCAAAAAACCGTCAATCTCCTCTTCAATTCTTAACACAACATCATTTGTGCCCCAAACCCCCTGCAATTCCAGAAGGTTTCCCTCCGGTAACCACCCAATTGTTACCAAATAGTGCCTATACCACAAAAAAGTGCGTACTTTTCAAGCCCTCCGAAGCGTGCTATCCTCTCATTGCGGGCGGGAAATGCAGAAAAGCCCCCGCACAAGATTAAACCCGGGAGGAAACAGAAATGAAGATTGCAGTTGTATGCGCAAACGGCAAGGCAGGCCAGTTGATCGTGAAGGAGGCCCTGAACCGGGGCCTGGACGTGACCGCGTTCGTTCGCGGCGAGAACCGCAGCGCAGCGAAGCAGGTGGTCGTAAAGGATCTCTTCGAGCTGACTGCCGCCGATCTGAAAAATTTCGACGTGGTGGTGGACGCCTTCGGCGCGTGGGAGAGCGAGGCCCTGCCCCAGCACAGCGCCTCGCTGAAGCACCTGTGCGACATCCTCAGCGGCACGGAGATTCGCCTGCTGGTGGTGGGCGGCGCAGGCAGCCTGTACGTCAACCCCGAGCACAGCGCGCAGGTCATGGACGGCCCCGACTTCCCGGATATGTTCAAGCCGCTGGCCCGGGCGCAGGGCAAGGCGCTGGAGGAGCTGCGGCAGCGCAGCGATGTGAAGTGGACCTTCGTCAGCCCCGCCTGCGACTTCCAGGCCGAGGGCGAGCGCAGCGGCAAGTACCTGCTGGGCGGCGAGGAAGTGACGCTGAACGCGCGCGGCGAGAGCATCATCAGCTACGCCGACTACGCCATCGCCATGGTGGACGAGGCGACCTGCGGGAACCACATCCGCCAGCGCATCAGCGTCGTGCGCGCCTGATTCTGCAACGCCCGATCCCGGATGTGCGCACGCGCACCGCGCAAAAATGACAGTCTGAGGGCCGCTTCGATACATCGAAGCGGCCCTGCATGCGTTAAAAAAGCCCAGCTTTCCGGCAATTCATTCCCGGAAGGATTTTTTCCACTTGTAGCGGCGGTACGCGCTCTTGACGCGCTGGATCAGATTCCCGCCGAAGAACAGCAGCACGTTTACAAGCGCCATCGCCAGTGCGATGCGGGTGGAGGCATTTCCCATCACGAAGCTCACGAGCAGCCCCGCCGCGTCGATCAGCGCCAGATACTTCACCTTCACCGGCAGGAAGAAGAACAGGTTCACCTGAAAGTCCGGGTACAGCAGCGCGAATCCCAGGAACAGCGACAGGTTCAGATAGCTGTTCGTGGCGTAGCCGGTGATCATGCCGGAGATGATCGTGCCCAGCATGCCGAAGAGGTAGTACAGGTTGAACCTGAACGAGCCCCACTGGTTCTCCAGCGCGCTGCCGATCATCCAGTAGAAGTACAGCGAAAACAGAATCCACACGATGCTGGAGTTGGGCGGCAGGAACAGGAAGGTCACCAGCCGCCAGAGCTGTCCCCGCAGGATTGCGGCCTTATTGAAGATGAGATAGGCCGTCAGGTTCACCGGCATCAGCATGTCCAGCACAAAGACCGCGGCCATGGAGGCCACGATGTACATCATCAGATTGGAGATGGCATACTTCCCGAATTTTCGCTCCATCCGCTCGAGCCATTGATTGAAACGCATATTTTCCCTCCTCGTCAGGCGCTCTCGCCCTCGCACTGTTCCGGCAGCAGAAGCTGCCCGATCGCCGCAGCAGCGCCGTCGTGATCGTTGTCGGGCAGCGCCGCCTCCGCCCGTGTCTTCAGCTCCGGCAGGGCGTTGCTATGGTGGGGTCGGTCGAGAAGCAGCGCAACAAGGCCATTAAGATTCAGATGGAAAACCGGGAGAAGCTCAATGAGCTGACCGGATTCCTCTGCGGCCGCAAGACCATCACCGGCGTGGAGTTCATGGAACTCCTCAACGGCGGACGCGCATGCGGGAAATCGATGCAAAGAGAAAGCATCCGTCGGTTCTTTAAGAATTGACAGGCAGAGTGCGCGCCTGCCGCGCGGCTCACTGGTGATCGGCCCACAGGCAGTCGGTAAGCGCCATGCAGCTGAAGCGCGCCTCGAAGGAGGAATTCTCCGGGGAGCAGGCGTACACGCCGAAGCGGATCCTGCCCGCGCCCGCGTGGAGGTGGCAGATGCGCATCTGCTGGAAGCGCACGCCGTCGGTGGAGCACTCGATGCAGTAGTCGGACTCGCGGCGGCTCAGGCGGTACCACATGCTGCGCACCGAGGCCGGGATGTCCGAGGTTGCCCAGTCGGAGTAGCCACGGTTGGTCACCACGCTGCCCAGGCGCTGGTACTCCGCATTTTCGTACTCGATGGAGGCCTTCAGCCAGTTCTCGCTGTCCAGATAGACTGCCACGCCGCACTGGTCGAAGCGGTGCTTGCTGTCGAAGTCCGTGCGCACGGTGAAGGAGAAGCGCGTCTCCTCCGTCTCCATCTGGAGAACCGGCGCGTTGTCGTTCTGAAAGCCGTAGTAGGTGCGCTGCCAGAGGTCGGTGCCCGGCTCGGTGGTGATGCGGATCTCCTCCGGGGAGATGGTGAAGCTGCGGGGCGGACGCGTCCATTGTAGAAGCGAAGTATCGAAGCGCATGGGAAAACCTCCTGCAATCCGTTTTCAAATATTCTAGCAGCTTCGGCGCGAAATGTCGAGCCTTTTTCATTTATATATTTGTATATCCGCTGCATTTTCAGGAATATATTTTATTCAACAGAGCCGATAAAACGAATTAAGTTATAAATTCTTGAATGCAGATCAGAAAATTGTAGAGAAATCACGGGAGATACATGGCATAATGGAGATACAAGAATGTTGGAATGGATCGCAAGCGGAACGAAGCTGTGAAAAGGAGCGCGGGTATGAGCGAGCTTTTGAAAATGGTTGGCATCGGCAAGAGCTTCGGCCCGGTGCGGGCGCTGAACAAGGTCGATCTCAGCCTGAACGCGGGCGAGGTGTTGGCGCTGATGGGTGAAAACGGCGCGGGCAAGTCCACGCTGATGAACATCCTGTCGGGATCGCTGGTGCACTACGAGGGCGAGATCTACATCGACGGCAAGCTGGAGCACATCGGCAGCCCCATCGTCGCCCGGGATCTGGGCATCGCCAAGATTCACCAGGAATTGCAGATGGTGAAGGAGCTTTCCATTGCCGAAAACATGTTTATGGGCCGTGAGAAGGCCAACAAGCTGGGCTTTGTGGACAAGCGCGCCCAGGAACAGGAGGCGGAGAAGTACCTGCGCCTGCTGGAGCTGGATCTGAGCCCGAAGCGGCCGCTGAAGACGCTGCGCGTGGGCGAACAGCAGATGGTGGAGATCGCCAAGGCGATTTCGCTGAACGCGCGCATACTGATCATGGACGAGCCGACCTCGGCCATCTCCAAGGCGGAGACGGAGCAGCTGTTCCGGGTGATCCGCCGCCTCTCGGCCGAGGGCGTGGGCATCATTTACATCACCCACCGCATGGAGGAGGTCTTTGAGATCGCCGACCGGCTGACGGTGCTGCGCGACGGCCAGTACATCGGCAGCGTCAACGCCAGGGAGACCGATCGCAACCAGATCATTTCCATGATGGTTGGCCGGGAAATCACGGACATGTACCCCAAGGAGACCGTTCCCATCGGGGACGAGGTGCTGCGGGTGGAGCATCTGAACTTCAAGACCCGCCCGGGCTCCTCCAGCCGCCCGCTTTCGGACGTTTCCTTCAACCTGCGCCGGGGCGAGGTGCTGGGCATCGCGGGCCTGCTGGGCGCGGGCCGCACGGAGATCTGCGAGTGCCTCTTCGGCGTGCATCCCGCCGGCACGACGGGTCAGATCTACATCGACGGCAAGCCGGTGAGCATCAAGTCTCCCCGGGACGCCATCGATCAGGGCCTCGCCTTCGCCACGGAGGATCGCAAGGGCAAGGGACTGGTGCTGCTGCGGTCCATCGGCGAGAACATGTCGCTGCCGCTTTTGAAGCACTTCACCAAGGGCGTGCTGATGGATACCGCCGCGGAGAAGAAGGAGTGGAACGTGCAGATGCA
>CAMBWJ010000123.1 GCA_945871545.1 uncultured Clostridia bacterium
TGGTCTTGAGGCTCACGCTGGCGGGGGCCTTCTTGACGGTGATTTTGAGGGTGGCTTTCTTGCCGTTGTAGGTGGTGACGGTGATGGTGGCACTGCCGGCCTTCTTGCCGGTGATCGCGCCGCTTGCATCCACGGTCACGTATCTCGTGTTCGAGGAGGAGAACGTCAGCGTGCCGTTTACGCCCGCAGGTTCGAGCTGCGCGGTGAGCTGCAGCTTCTCGCCCACGCCGATGGTGGTGCGCTGGGCGGTCAGGGTCACGCCGGTGGGCGCGTCCTTGTATGTATAGGGGATCTTGGCTGCCTTGCAGGCGGCCTCGGCGGCAGTGCCGTAGGTCAGCAGCACGGTCAGCTTCGGGCAGTTCGCAAACGCGTCGCCCGCGATCTGCGAAAGATTCGCGGGGAGAGTCAGGCTTTCCAGTGCGGTGCAGCCGGAGAGCGCTCCGGATTCGATGCTCGTCAGCGTGGAGGGCAGATCAAGCTCCTCCAGTGCGGTGCAGCCTGCGAACATGGACGCGCCAAGGACAGTCATGCCCTCGGGCAGAACCGCTTTTTTCAGCGCGATGCAGTCCTTGAAGATGTGCTGGTCGCCGCGCTCGATTACGCCGCCCAGCTGGCGCAGCTTCTCGGGGAGGACGATCTCCTCCAGGCGCTTGCAGCCCTCAAAGGCAAATTCGCCGATGACTTCCAGCTTTTCGGGGAGGACGACGGCCTTCAGCGCCTCGCAATCCCTGAAGGCGCGGGGGCCGATGCTGCGCAGCTCGTCGCAGAGGGAGACGCGCGCGAGGGACGAACAGCCCTCGAAGGCGCTCTTCCCGATTTCAACCACACCATTGGGCAGGCTCAGGGAGGTCAGCGCCGTGCAGCCCTTGAAGGCGCCATCGCCGATGGCGGTCACGCCGTTGGGCACGGTCACGTCGCCGCCCGCGCCCTTGTAGGCTGCGAGTACGCCGGACTCGATGACGAATTCCCCCGTCAGCGTAAAAGCCGACTGGAGCGCCTGCAGCGCCACACCGATTTCCTCCGCAGTCATCGCGCGGAGCGCTTCCACGCTGACGTTCAGCGCTTCGGCAAGCTCCTCCAGCGATATATCCAGTTCCTCCGCACGGATTTCGGCGGGGGTGGCGGTTGCCGCGGGTTCCGGCGAGGATTCGTCGGTGGGCGCGGCGGTGGGTTCATCAGTGGGTTCGGCACTGGACTCCGTGGTGGGTGCGCCGGTGGGATCCGTCGTCGCCTCCGCTTCGTCCGGTGGGGCGGGGGTCGCGTTATCTGTAACAGCCTCGGAAGATGCTGCGATTTCCGCTATCTCTGCGCTACCGGTGGCTTCCTCGGTTGCAATTGCGGGCATGCCGGTCATCAGCATCGCCGCACAGGTTGCCGCCGCAAGGATGCGCAGCCAGATATGTTTCATTTTCACACCTCCAATGAGCATAATCCTCCAAATTACCAGCCTAATTATAACATCTATCCTTAAATTATACAAGCGCGCCAGATGGGCTTATGCCGAACGGCGCATTGGAAGTTCGCGCGTTTTGAGTTGAATCTGTGTAAAATTCCATAAATTGGCTGTGAAATGTGTGCAATTCTGTGGATAATGCGTTATAATAATGACAATCCACATGGAAAGGATCGAGAAAAAGCCATGCTTGAACAACTGAAGAAGGACGTCTATGAGGCGAATATGGAACTGCCGCGCCGCGGCCTGATCACCTACACCTGGGGCAACGTCAGCGGACGCGACGCTGAGACCGGCTACTTTGTCATCAAGCCCAGCGGCGTGGATTACGACAAGCTGACCGCCGATGACATGGTGGTCGTGGATCTGACTGGCAAGGTCATCGAGGGCAAGTACCGCCCCTCCTCCGACACCCCCACCCACATCGAGCTGTACAAGAAGTACCCGGAGATCGGCGGCATCGTGCACACCCACTCCCCGGAGGCAACCTCCTGGGCACAGGCGGGCCGCAGCATTCCGCTGTACGGCACCACCCACGCCGACTACTTCTACGGCCCGATCCCCTGCGCCCGCAGCCTCACCAAGGAGGAGATCGAGGGCGAGTATGAGAAGAACACCGGCCTGGTGATCATTGAGACCTTCGAGGAGAACGGCATCAACCCGGTCTACACCCCCGGCGTGCTGTGCTGCAACCACGGCCCCTTCACCTGGGGCAAGGACGCAGCCGAGGCGGTGCACAACGCCGTGGTGCTGGAAGAGGTCGCCAAGATGGCAACCAAGACCGAGCTGATCAATCCCCGCGTCACCCCCGCACCTGACACCATCCGCGACAAGCACTTCTTCCGCAAGCACGGCGCAAACGCCTACTACGGCCAGAAGTAAGCCTACATAGGAAGAAACGCTCCGGATCATTGCGATTCGGAGCGTTTGCTTTACTTGTCCATGTTCTCAATATACGATTTCAAAAACAGGATCGCCTGACGGTAGCCGTCCAGACCCTGGCCCATGATGGTCTTGACGCAGGCGCGGCGCGCGTAGGAAATCTGGCGGAAGTCCTCGCGCTTGGACACGTCGGAGATGTGCACCTCCACCGCGGGAATGCGCACGGCCTTCAGCGCGTCCAGAATCGCCACGCTGGTGTGGGTGTAGGCGGCGGGGTTGATGACGATGCCGTCCGCGTCGCCCATGGCCGCCTGAATGCGGTCGACGATCGCGCCCTCGTGGTTGGACTGGAACACGTCCACCTGGATGTTTTCGGCGGCGCAGGTATCCTCGATCAGCTTCACCAGCGCTGCGTAGCTCTGGTCGCCGTAGATGCCCGGCTCGCGCACGCCCAGCAGGTTCAGGTTCGGCCCGTTAACGACCAACAGTTTCATGGTACACCTCCAGTATCCGCGCGGCGGCAGTCTCCGGCGCGCCGTTGTTGTCGATCTCCGCGTCCGCAAAGCTGCGGTACAGCGGCAGACGCTTCTGATACAGGGCTTCCAGCGGATTGGCCTGAGACAGCGGTCGGCCGTCGGTGGGCAGCTTGTCGAGCGCGCGCTGAATGAAGAAGATTCTGCCGTTCTGACGCAGCAGGTTCAGGTTTTCCGGGCGGGTGACGCAGCCGCCGCCGGTGGCGATCACCAGACCCGACCGCTTGCCCAGCTCCGCGATGCATTTTGTCTCCAGTGCGCGGAACTCCGCTTCGCTGTGTCCCGCAAAGTATTCCGGGATGGACATGCCCGCGCGCTCCACGATCAAATCGTCGGAGTCGGCGAAGCGTCGGCCCGTCTGCTCGGCGATCAGCTGGCCGAGGGTGGTCTTGCCGCTGCCCGGCATGCCGATCAGGATGATGTTCTCCGTATCATTCTGCAGGCTGCGGAGGATATCCTCGCTGCATGCGGGGTCGATTTCACATCCTGTAAAGCGCTCGGCGGCGGCGCATGCCTGCTCCACCAGCATGGTCAGTCCCCCCAGCGCCGGAATGCCCCGCGCCATCGCGTCCAGAATCAGCGCGGTGCGGGCGGGATTGTAAATGAGATCCAGCACGCCCTCCAGATGGGGGAAGTGGTCGAGGGAGAGCGCTGCCGCGCCGTTGTTCGGATACATGCCCACGGGGGTGGTGTTCACCAGAATGCGCGCGTCTTTGTGGCGGTCGAGGTTTTCGTAGTTGTCCTCGCCGCTGCGGGAAATCACCACGACCTCCGCGCCCAGCTCCTTCAGCACGTGCCGCACCGTCAGCGAAGCGCCGCCGCTGCCCAGCACCAGCGCTTTTTTGCCCTTGGGGTCGAGATGCAGGCGCTTCAGCATCGCCGTGAAGCCCGCCGCGTCGGTGTTGTCGCCGAAGAGCGTGCCGTCCGCCCGTCGCACGATGGTGTTCACGCTGCCGATGGCGCGCGCCGCGTCGCTCAGCTCCGCGCAGTAGAGGATCACGTCCTTCTTGTAGGGGATGGTCACGTTCATCGCATCGAAGCGGTCGCCGCGCATGAAGTTATCCAGCGCGTCCGGCTCCACCTCGAACAAATCGTAGCTGTAAGTGCCCAGCCGGGCGTGAATCTGCGGCGAGAAGCTGTGGCCCAGCTTGCGGCCGAGAAGTCCTGCGCGCATTCAGATCACCTCGCTGTAGCTGCCCAGGTAGCGGAATTCCTCGCTGATGGAATCCAGATCGTCGATCATGCGGCCGAATTCGCCGGAGTAGACGCTGGTCTCCAGATCGAAGTAGAACATGAACTGGAAGTCGCGCTCGGGAAGCGGGCGGCTCTCCAGCTTGGTGATGTTGATGCCCAGGGAATAGAAGCGGCTCAGCGCGCGGCACAGGGAGCCGGGGCGGTGGGGCAGGGTCATCATCACGGTGGTGCGGTTTGCACCGGGGTAGATTTCCAGCTTCTTGGAGATGCAGATGAAGCGGGTGTAGTTGTTGCCGCGATCCTGAATGTCGCTCTCCAGGCACTTCAGGCCGTAGAGGGAGGCGCAGTCGTAGGAGGCGATGGCGGCGATGTCTCGCCTGCCGGACTTGGCCACGGCCTCGGCGGCCATAGCGGTGTTTTCGCAGCGGGTGATCTTCACGTCCGGGCCGAACTGCTCCAGATAGCCCGCGCACTGATCCAGCGCCTGCTGGTGAGAGAAGATTTCGCGGATGTCCTCCTTCTTCACGCCCGGCGCGGCCAGCAGGTTGTGGTCGATCTTCAGGCGGCAGGAGCGCACCACGTAGAACTTGTGGCGGAGCATCAGGTCGTAGACTTTCTTGACGGAACCCGCGCTGCTGTTCTCGATGGGTAGGATGCCGTACTGGCAGAAGCCGCTCTCGATGGCGGAGAACACGCTGTCGAAGCTCTTGAAGTACATGATCTTCGGGCTCTTGAACATGCGCGTGCCCGCGATCTGGGAGTACGCGCCCTCGGTGCCCTGGCAGGCGATGATGGGCGAGGTGGGGAAGAGGCGAGGCGTGCCCTCGATGGCCTGCTCCACCTCCTTTCGCAGGCTGCTGGGCGTGCGGGTCAGGTCGCTCTGATGGCTGCGGCTCAGCTCAAAGATCATGGAGTAGAGCATCTGGGTGTAGGTCTGCATGTCCTCGCGGCTCTCGGCGGCGATGTCGTTGAGCTTGTCGCGCTCCCGGGCAGCGTCGAGCACCGGCATGTGGTTCTCCCGCTTCCATGCGCTGATCTCGGCGGCGACGTCCATGCGGGCCTCGAACAGCTTGGTTAGCTGCGCGTCGATCTCATCAATTTTGCTGCGAAGTTCCTGAAGCTCCATATCAATTCACCTTATCCTTTTCAAGAAGTGCGTCGGTAATGGCGATGGCCAGCACGGCCTCCATGCAGGGTACCGCGCGGGGCACGATGCAGGGGTCGTGGCGACCGCGGACGGCGAGCTTTGCGTCCTCCATCCGGGACAGGGACACGCTGTCCTGCTCCCGGGCGATGGAGGGCGTGGGCTTGACGGCGGCGCGGAAGATCAGCGGCATGCCGCTGGTGATGCCGCCAAGGATGCCGCCCGCGTGGTTCGTGCGGGTGCGCACGGCAGCGCCGTCCATGTAGAAGGGATCGTTGTTTTCACTGCCCCGCATGCCTGCAACCTCAAAGCCCGCGCCGAATTCCACGCCCTTGACGGCGGGGATGGCGAAGGCGATGCGGGCGATGCGGTTCTCCATGCCGTCGAACATGGGGTCGCCCAGACCTGCGGGCAGGCCGATTGCGGCGCATTCGACCACGCCGCCCACGGAATCGAGCTCCTCACGGGCGCGCTGGATCTCCTCCTGCATCCGCGCGCCGCAGGACTCGTCCAGAACGGGGAAGTCCCGCTTCGCAGCGAGATGCAGTTGCTCCGGGGTCAGGTGCACGGGGTCGTAGCCCGGCTCGTTGATGCTGCCGATGCGCAGGATGTGCGCGCCGATTTCAATGCCCCGCCGCGCGAGGATCTGCATGCAGATGCCCCCGGCGATGCACAGCGGCGCGGTGAGCCGCCCGGAGAAGTGTCCACCGCCGGACACGTCCTGGTAGCCACCGTACTTTACCTGCGCGGTGTAGTCGGCATGTCCGGGCCGGGGCACGTCCCGCAGGTTGTCGTAGTCGCCGGAGCGGGTGTTCGTGTTGGCGATCAGCGCGGCAAGGGGTGCGCCGCAGGTGGTATCGTTCACCAGTCCGCCCAGGAACTGGGGCAGGTCGGCCTCCTTGCGGGGCGTGGACCAGGCCTTGCCGCCGGGCGCGCGCCGGGACAGGAAGGTCTGAAGCGCGTCCATGTCGATCCTCTCCCCGGCGGGCAGGCCGTCGATCACCACGCCGA
>CAMBWJ010000124.1 GCA_945871545.1 uncultured Clostridia bacterium
AGCTCATGGGCATCAAGATCGACTCCGTCATCTCCACCACGTTCATCATCGGCTCCCTGCTGGCGGCGGTCGGCTCGGTGCTGTACTTCACCAACTACACCTCCGTCACCCCCACGGTGGGCGCAATGCCCGGCCTGAAGGCCTTTGTGGCGGCGGTGTTCGGCGGCATCGGCTCCATTCCGGGCGCGGTGATTGGCGCGTTCATCATCGGCATCTGTGAAAATCTCATCAAGGCGCTGGGCTACACCACGTTCTCCGACGCCTTTACCTTCGCGCTGCTGATCGTCATTCTGCTGTTCAAGCCCACCGGCCTGTTCGGCGAGAAAATTTCCGAGAAGGTGTAGGTGAAGCGGCATGAAGAAATCGACGAAAAACCTCATCAACATCGGCCTTCTGATTCTGATGTTCGTGGCGCTGTACTTCATCGAGAAGGTTGCGGGCACGCGCTCGATGCTGATTACGGTGCTCAAGAAGGGCGCGATCTACGCCCTGATCGCAGTTTCCATGAACCTGCTCAACGGCTTTACCGGCCTGTTCTCCCTGGGTCAGGCGGGCTTCATGCTGGTGGGCGCGTACACCTACGCCGTGCTGACCATCCCCATGGCCAAACGCATGGCGGTATACCAGTACTATGACGGCGGCGTCATCGGCTTCACCGTGCCCGCCATCGTGGGCATCCTTGCGGCGGGCGCGCTGGCGGCGATTCTCGCGGCGCTGATCGGCCTTCCGGTGCTGCGCCTGAAGAGCGACTATCTGGCCATCGCAACGCTGGGCTTCGCGGAGATCATCCGCGCCATCATCCAGTGGGACGCGCTGGGCCCGGTGACCAATGGCTCCAACCTGCTCAAGACCTATCCCACCTTCTCCACGGTGCTCCAGCCCTTCCTTGCGGCGACGATCTGCATCGGGATCATCGTGCTATTGATCAATTCCACCTACGGGCGCGCCTTCAAGGCCATCCGCGACGATGAGATCGCCGCCGAGGCCATGGGCATCAACCTGTTCCATCACAAGCAGATGTCCTTCGTCATCTCCTCGTTCTTCGCGGGGGTGGGCGGCGCGCTGCTGGCGATGTACCAGGCCAGCCTGCAGGCCAACGCTTTCAAGTCCTCCATGACCTACGAGATACTCCTGATCGTGGTCATCGGCGGCATGGGCTCCATCACCGGCTCCGTGCTGGCGAGCTTTTTGTTCATCGCCTGCAGCGAGTGGTGGCTGCGCTTCCTGGATACGGAGATGTTCCTCTTCGGCGGAACCTTCGAGGTGCCGCTGCTGCGCTCCGGCTTCCGCATGGTGGTGTTCTCCATCGTCATCATGATCGTGGTGCTGTTCTTCCGCAAGGGCATCATGGGTGAGCGCGAGCTCTGGGATCTGTTCAAGCCGAGGAAGAAGAAAAATAAGACGACGGAGGGTGCGAAGGGATGAGCCAGAACGTATTGCATGTGGAAAACGTGACGATGCAGTTTGGCGGCGTCGTCGCGGTGAACAACCTCTCCATGGACGTCAACGAGGGCGAGATCGTGGCCCTGATCGGCCCCAACGGCGCCGGCAAGACCACCGCCTTCAACTGCATCACCGGCGTGTATGAGCCCACCAACGGCCGCGTGGATTACATGGGCCAGACCATCGTGGAAAATTATCCCACGGGCAAGATGAAGCGCGCCTACGCCGGCGAGAACAACGGCAAGTACACGAAGAAGATCGTGCGCACGCCGGACAAGATCACCCAGCTGGGCATCGCCCGCACCTTCCAGAACATCCGCCTGTTCAAGAGCCAGACGGTGTTCAACAACGTGCTGATCGCCATGCACATGCGCCGCACCAGCAACGTCTTCACCGCCACCTTCCGGCTCAACATGAAGGAGGAGCACCGGATGCGCGACGAGGCCATGGAGCTGCTCAGGATCGTCGGGCTCGACGGCGTGGCCGACGAGCTGGCCACCTCCCTGCCCTACGGCCAGCAGCGCCGCCTGGAGATCGTGCGCGCGCTGGCGACCCATCCCAAGCTTCTG
This sequence comes from uncultured Clostridia bacterium, assembly GCA_945871545.1. The sequence goes on from CAMBWJ010000124.1 coordinate 2,013, forward strand.
CTGCTGGACGAGCCCGCTGCGGGCATGAACCCCCAGGAGACCGAGGAGCTGGGCCGCTTCATTCAGGAGATCAAGGAGAAGTTCGGCCTGACCGTGTTCATGATCGAGCATCACATGAACCTGGTCATGGGCATCTCCGACCGCATCTATGTGATCGACTTCGGCAAGCAGATCGCCGAGGGCACGCCCAAAGAGGTGCGCGACAATCCCGCCGTCATCGCGGCGTATCTGGGGGTGGATGAAGAATGATTATGCTCAAAGTTACCGATCTGAGCGTGCACTACGGCGGCATCGAGGCCCTTAAGGGCATCAGCTTCGAGGTCGGCCAGGGCCAGATCGTCACCCTCATCGGCGCAAACGGCGCGGGCAAGTCCACCACGCTGCGCGCCATCTCCGGTCTGGTGCGCCCCTCCGCGGGCAGCATCAACTTCATGGGCCGGGACATCACCGCGCTGAATTCCCAGAAGATCGTGGCCGAGGGCATCGCCATGGTTCCCGAGGGACGCCGCGTGTTCGCAAACCTCACCGTCAAGGAGAACCTGAAGATCGGCGCGTATCTGCGCAAGGACCGCGACGAGATCGAGGAGGGCATCAAGGACATCTACCGCCGCTTCCCCCGCCTGAAGGAGCGCGAGTGGCAGCTGGCCGGAACCCTGTCCGGCGGCGAGCAGCAGATGCTGGCCGTGGGCCGCGCCATGATGGCCAAGCCCAAGCTGATGATGATGGACGAGCCGTCGCTGGGCCTGGCCCCGCTGGTGGTGAAGGACATCTTCTCCATCATCCGGGATCTCAAGAGCGAGGGCATCACCATCCTGCTGATCGAGCAGAATGCCAACGCCGCGCTTCGCTGTGCGGACGTGGGCTTCGTGCTGGAGACCGGCAGCATCACCATGACCGGCAGCGGCCATGAGCTGCTGACCAACGAGGACGTGAAGGCCGCGTATCTGGGTTCCAACTGACCAAATGAAACAGTTCACCCTCCGCATGATCGTGCGGAGGGTGTTTTGTGTTTTCTATGAGATGGACAGAAGCACATGCACAATGAGCAGGGCGATCAGCAGCAGCGCCAGATGCCTGTGCATGCGGAACCATTTCGCTTTGAGCTTGGTTCGCACGAAATATGTGCGGGCCAGCAGGACGATCAGCGCCAGCAGGGCTGCGCCGGAGAGGATGGCAGCAAGTTCCGTTGGGCGCTTCAGAATGGAAATCAGGGCGTGAACCGCCCCGGTTCCGATCACGGCAAGTCCCAGGGGTTTGTGGGTTTTCCGCAGCAGCGCATTTGCGCGCTTGTTCTTTGAGATGCGAGCGATGTATTTCGCAAGCAGCAGTATGCATGCTGCGAGAGAAATCCATCCGAGCCAATGGTAGAGCATGTTGCCTCCTTATAAAAAAATGCGCGGGCGGCCCGGGGTGGGGCTGCTCGCGCAAAATATTTCTCAAACCTTCATAATCGTGGAGGCGAAGGTGAACAGCACGGTCAGGGAGGCCGCGTCCACCAGGGTGGTGATGATGGGGCTTGCCATCAGGGCCGGGTCGAGGTGAATCGCCTTGGCCAGCAGCGGCAGCGTGCAGCCGATGGACTTGGCGATGATGATGGTGAAGAACATCGCCAGCGACACGATGAAGGCCACGGTCTTGTCGTAGGGCGTGAAGAACCAGATGCGCAAAAAGTTCACCAGCGCCAGAATCACGCCCAGGATCAGCGCCACGCGAACCTCCTTCCAGAGCACCCTGCCGATGTCCTTCAGCTCGATCTCGCCCAGCGCAAGACCGCGGATGGCCAGCGTGGAGGCCTGCGCGCCGCAGTTGCCGCCGGTGTCCATCAGCATCGGGATGCAGGCGGTGAGCGCCACGCCGATGCCCGCCGCGCTGGAGAGCACGGTCTCGAAGTGGGTGATGATCATGCCCGTGAAGGTGGCCGAGATCATCAGAATCAGCAGCCAGGGCAGGCGGTTCTTGGCCAGCTTGAACACGCTGGTCTTGAGGTACTCGTCGTCGGAGGGCAGCATTGCGGCCATCTTTTCAAAGTCCTCGGTGTTCTCCTCTTCGATGACGTCCACGATGTCGTCGACGGTGATGATGCCCACCAGGCGATCCTCGTGATCGACGACGGGGATGGACAGCAGGTCGTACTTGCGGACGGTGTCGGCGACGACCTCCTGGTCGTCGGTGGTGTGCACGGAGATGACCTGGGTGTTCATCAGGTCCTCCACCACCCGGTCGTCCGTGGCCAGCAGCAGCTTGCGCAGGCCCACCGTGCCCAGCAGCTTGCGGCTGTCGTCCAGGATGTACAGGGTGTTGATGGTCTCCTTGTCCACGCCCGTGCGGCGAATCTCGGCCATGGCCTGGCCCACCGTGGTGCCCAGGTGGAACTCCATGTACTCGATGGTCATGATCGAGCCCGCGCTGTTCTCCGGATAGCGCAGGAACTGGTTGATCAGCTGGCGCTTCTTCTCGTCGCAGCCCTGCAGCATGCGCTTGACCACGCCCGCGGGCAGCTCCTCGAGGAAGTCCACCGCGTCGTCGATGAACATGTCGTCGATCAGCTTGATGGCCTCGGAATCGTCCATGGCCTCCATGATGCGGGTGCGCTGGTCGTTGTCCATGTAGGAAAAGACCTCTGCGGAGATGTCCTTCGGCAGCAACCGGAACACCACCAGCATCTTTTCGTTGTCCAGCGTCTCCAGATATTCCGCAATGTCAACTTCGTTGAGCATATTGAGCGCGCCGCGCAGCTCGGCCTTCTTGCCTGCGGCGAGCAGCGCGTCCAGACGGGATTTGATGCGATCGAAATCCATTGGCTTCATCCTCCCTTTCAGTTTGTATTCCCGGATTGGAACCAACTGTGCGTTCCACACAGAAAAGCGGCGAAAACGCGCCCTGGGATCGCGCTGCATGCCAAAAATGCGCATGACAAGCCATCCCCGAGCATAGATCGCCTATCGGTGTGACGTTCGGATTTTGTGTGAAGAATGAAGGCATACCCGAAACGGTGCTTTCAGCGCCGGTCTGCCGCATCCGCAGATCGCGCTGCGGGATTCGGCGCAGGCGCAAACGGCCTGAGCGCGGCTTCCCTGCACGGAAAGTGTCAGCGGCACAGCGATGAACGCACGCTTCGAGGCACGCCATCAGCCGACATACTTCTTCCGCCGTCGTCCATGCTTTGCCACCTCCCATAACAAATTTGGTAAAAAAGAAATCAAACGGGCCTCATGGGCAAACAGAAACCCTAGTATTATGATAGTCCGAAATCGGTTTTCCGTCAAGCCATCCGCGAAATTTTTACGCCTTTTTTTGCGGCCAGTCCCAGTCCACGAGGCGGTCGCCCTTCACCATCACGGCATGCTCGGCGAGGGCCGCCAGCGGATCGTCGGAGTGGGAGTCGGAGTAGAAGGTCTCGATCTTCCCGTCGGGAAAGACCTCGTAAAAGCGCCGTACCTTCTCCTGTCCGTGGCAGTTCAGCCCGTGAAACACGCCGGTATGCCTGTCCACCGGAGAGCCCATGGCGCAGGTGATGCCCAGATTGTCGCAGGCGGGCTGGATCAGGAAGATGGGGGAGGCGGAGATCACCACGTCGTCCGGCCGATGGGTCTCAGCGTAGAAGGGCTTGATGCGTCGGAAGTTTTTCCGCCAGAAGGCCTCCACCGCCGCATCCACGTTGTCGATGCAGCGCAAAAAGCCCAGCATGCGCTGCTTGAAGTCCTGCTTTTTGCGTTTTTTCAGCAGGAACAGCAGGCCGTTGACCGCCTGTGCGGGGATATCCAGCCACATTTTCGGATAATGGCTCAGGCAATAGGCGAAGAAGCGCGCCGTGCTGTCGCCCCGCAGGATGGTGTTGTCAAAGTCGTACACGTTCATAGTCTTCCCCCGATTCGCCGTCTGGAATGCTTCCAATGTATCACAGCCAATGGCGGGTGTCAACCGCTTCGAGGGAAAAGGGGCGATGCGGAAGCCCTGCCGCTTTCATGCCTGCGTTCGGGCGCATGCAGGGCGGACGCTGGCTGTCATCGTCTGCTCTGCATGCCGGACTGTCAAAAAGCCGGACGGGAGTCGAAACCCTTTCGCTCCCGTCC
>CAMBWJ010000125.1 GCA_945871545.1 uncultured Clostridia bacterium
TCGTGCAACAAATTTCTTAATTTTGCACACAAAATGAAACAATTCTCAATATTTATAACTTAAACCGGCGCATTCTTAACGGATCGCTCTGCTCACTCCAGGTTTGCATGCCGCGTGCGCATCACCGCGTCGGGTTCGGACAGGCCCAGGCGCTGTGCGTACATCCGCGCCAGCACATCTCCCAGAATCAGGCACGCCTGCTCATAGGAGGATGCGCCGATCTGGCTGCTCTGCTGCGGCGCAGCCAGCACAATGCGCGCATCCGCCGCCTTCGCCAGCGACGAATCCGGGCTGCGCGTGACGACGCCCAGCTTCGCGCCCGCCGCACGGGCCTTGTCCGCGATCACCCGCATGGTGGCGGTCTCGCCGCTGCCCGAGGAGATCAACAGCAGATCGCCCTCTCCGATCGCCGGAGCGGTCGGCTCGCCCACCAGCGCGACCTGCGCGCCGAGGTGCATGAAGCGCATGGCGGTGCAGCTCATCATCTGCCGGGAGCGCCCCGCGCCCGCAAAGAAGATGCGCCGGGCGGCATGCATCAGATCCAGCACGCCCTCCACCTCGCGGCCGTCAGCGCTCAGAAGGATGCGCTCCACCTCGCCGGCTGCCGCCTCCGCAAGCGAACGATAGTCAAGCTCCATCTTCATCTCACTGCCTCCCGGAGCGCACCCGCGCCTGCGCCTGAAGCGCCGCCGCGCGCACGTCCTCCGCCCCGCACAGGGCGTTGCCCATGATGACGATGGCGGGCTGCTCCGCCAGATAGGCGTCGATGGTGTCCAGGCTAATGCCGCCTGCCACCGCCGCGCGCTCGGGCGGAATCGCCCGCACCAGCTCCCGCAGCTCGCCCAGCGGCGTTCTGCCTTGGCCCTGCACATCCACCGCCGTGTGCACGCACACGTAGTCCACACCCAGCGCAAGCAGCTCCGGGGCGCGGCGGGACAGGTCTGCCACGTTGAGCAGATCCGCCATCGCCTTCCGCCCGTAGCGATGCGCCGTCTCCGCCACGGCGCGGATCGTGCTGTCGCAGGCCAGTGCCAGCACCGTGACCACATCCGCGCCCGCCTCGCAGGCGTCCGCGCACTCCATGCTGCCGCCGTCCACGATCTTGGTATCCGCCAGCACCCGCATCTCCGGGTGTCGCGCCTTCAGCCGACGCACCGGCTCCATGCCGTCGCGCAAGATCATCGGAGTACCCACCTCAAACAGATCCACAACGTCCCAGACCTGATCCGAGAGAAGCAGCGCACGCTCCATGCTGAGCGCATCCACCGCAATCTGAAGTATGGACATAAGTTCCGCCTCCCTTTATTCAGCATTCCATGGAACCATCATAATCTCATCGTCCGGCTCTGTCAAGCCGGACGCGCCCCTGCGCATGGATTGCAAATCGATTCACCCGGCAGCGCGGGCGCTGCATGAAGTTGCGATTTCACCGGGCAGTGTTGACTTTTCCCTTTGCATAATATATCATCCGTATCAGATAAAGTTTTTTGAACAATCTTGCCACATGCGACCATTTTTTGCAGAAACGCCTTTGAAATGCAGCGGGCGCACGCCCGCAGAAAGGGAGATGCAACCATGCCGAAATACCTGCTCGCCCACGATCTGGGAACCTCCGGCAACAAGGCCACGCTGTTCACCACCGACGGTGCGCTGATCCGCAGCTGCGTGCGCGGCTATCCCACGCGCTACTACAACGGCAACTGGGCGGAGCAGAATCCCGACGACTGGTGGCGCGCCGTGTGCGACTCCAGCCGGGAGCTGATTCAGACGATCGACCCCGGGGATATCTGCGCGGTTGCCTTCAGCGGACAGATGATGGGCTGCCTCTGCGTCGACGCCACGGGCACTCCGCTGGCGGATTCGATCATCTGGGCGGACATGCGCGCCCAGGAGGCCGAACGCTACATCATCGAGCGCGTGGGCGCGCGGGAGTTCTTCCGCATCGCGGGCCACCGCCCCGGCGCATCCTACACGCTGGCGAAGTTTCTGTGGCTGCGCTCCGCCATGCCGGACGTATACAAAAACAGCTGCAAGCTTTTGCAGGCCAAGGATTACATGGTGTACCGCCTGACGGGGCGCTTCTGCACGGACTACTCCGACGCGGGCGGCACAAACGCCTTCGACATGAATACCTTCCAGTGGTCGGACGCGATTCTGGACGCGGTGCAGGTTCCCCGGGAGGTATTTCCCGAGGCCGTGGAGAGCACGCGCGTGGTGGGCGAGGTGACCGGCGCGGCGGCGGAGGCCTGCGGGCTGAAGAAGGGCACGCCGGTGGTCATGGGCGCGGGCGACGGCGGCTGCGGCGCGCTGGGCGCGGGCTGCATCGCAAGCGGCGACACCTACTGCTGCATGGGCTCCTCCGCCTGGATCGCCCACATCTCCGACGGACTGATCCTGGACGAGGACATGAAGCTGGTCAACTGGGCCCACGCCGTGCCCGGCCTGATCTCCACCAACGGCACGATGCAGTGCGCGGGCACCTCCTATAACTGGATGAAGGAGACGCTGTGCGCCACCGAGCGACAGCAGGCGATGCAGGAGGGCGGCGACGTGTACCGGTACATCGACGCGGCCATCCAGCGCGCCCAGCCCGGCTGCAACGGCCTGTACTTTGTGCCCTACCTCTGCGGCGAGCGCTGTCCCCGCTGGGACGCGGACGCAAAGGGCGGCTTCTACGGCCTGAAGATGGAGCACAGCCACGAGGACATGCTGCGCAGCGTGGTGGAGGGCATCGGCCAGAACATGCGCCTGATCCTGGACGTGATGCGCAAGTCCGCCGACATCCGCGACATGTCCATCATCGGCGGCCTGATCAAGTCCGGGGTCAACCTTCAGATTCTCGCCGACACCTTCGACGCGCGCCTGCGCACGCTGAACTACTACGACGAGGCAACCTCGGTGGGCGCAGCGGTGCTGGCCGGGGTGGGCTGCGGCGCGCTGAAGGGCTTCCACGAGGTGGAAAAGTTCTCCTGGAGCGTGGGCGAGGCCGTGCCCGATCCCGCCCGCCGGGAGATCTACGACCGGATGCGCAGACAATTTGACGCGACCTACTACGCCATGCGCGACATCTACCGCGCACTGTGAAACCTGGAGGTGAAACCCAGATATGGACAGAAAGACGCAGGCCCTGCTGGAGCAGCGGGCGAATGAAATCCGGAAGCTGACCATCGAGGAGATCGGCCGGCTGTCCGTCGGCCACATCGGCGGCTCGGTGGATCTGTGCGAGCTGCTGGCCGTGCTGTACTTCCACGCCATGCACATCGATCCCGCGCAGCCCCGCATGCCCGAGCGCGACCGCTTCGTGCTCTCCAAGGGCCACGGCGGGCCCGCGCTGTACGCGGCGCTGGCGCTGCGCGGCTACTTCCCCATCGAGGAGCTGAAAACCCTCAACCGGCCCGGCACGAACCTGCCCAGCCACTGCGACATGAACCGCACGCCGGGCATCGACATGACCACCGGTTCGCTGGGCCAGGGCTTCAGCTGCGCCGTGGGCATGGCGCTGGGCGCGCGCATGGATCGCCTGCCCTGCACCATCTTCACCTGCATCGGCGACGGCGAGAGCCAGGAGGGTCAGGTCTGGGAGGCCGCAATGCTGGCCGGTTCCCAGCATCTGGGCAAGCTGATCGCCTTCACGGATTACAACAAGATGCAGATCGACGGCTACATCGAGGACGTGAACGGCCTGCATCCGCTGGCGGACAAGTGGGAGGCCTTCGGCTGGCACGTGCAGACGGTGGACGGCCACGACGTTGCGCAGATCGCCTGCGCCATCGACGCCGCCCGGATGATCACCAGCCGGCCGTCGATGATCCTGCTCGACACGATCAAGGGCAAGGGCTGCTGCTTCTGCGAAAACGCGCTGGGCAGCCACATGGTGAAGAACATCACCGAGGAGATGTGGCGCGATGCGGTGGCACGGCTCGATGGGAGGGACGCATGATGAACTGGACGCGGGATGAACATGAATTGCGGCTGGCCTACTCCGATTCGCTGATCGAGTGCGCGCACACGGACGGGCGCATCTGCGTGGTGGAGGCCGACCTGATGGGCTCCTCCTCGGCCACGCGCTTTCAGAAGCTCTACCCGGAGCGCACCGTCGACGTGGGCGTGGCGGAGGCCAACATGATCGGCGTGGCTGCCGGTCTTGCCGCCATGGGCAAGATCCCCTTCACCCACACCTTCACCCCCTTCGCCACCCGCCGCTGCTGCGACCAGGTCACGCTCTCGGTGGCCTACGCGCGCCTGAACGTGAAGATGGTGGGCAGCGACCCCGGCATCTGCGCCGAGCTGAACGGCGGCACCCACATGAGCTTCGAGGACGTCGCCATCATGCGCAACATCCCCGGCATGGTGGTGGTGGAGCCGGTGGATACCGTGCAGCTGAAGAAGCTGTTCCCCCAGATCGTGGCCCACGACGGCCCCGTGTACCTGCGCCTGTTCCGCAAGAACGCCTGGAAAATCTTCGACGCGGACGCGGAATTCACCCTCGGAAAGGCCTGCACGCTGCGCCGGGGCCGGGACGCGACGATCTTCGCCACCGGCATGCTGGTCCGGGAGGCGCTGGTCGCCGCCGAACAGCTTGCGGGCGAGGGCGTCGACGCGGAGGTCGTCAACATCCACACCATCAAGCCGCTGGACGCGCAGGCCGTGCTGGAGAGCGTGGCGCGCACCGGCTGCTGCGTCACCGCCGAGAACGCCTTCGTCGCCAACGGCCTGGGCAGCGCCATCGCCGACTGCGTCTGCGCCGCGCATCCCTGTCCGGTGCTGAAGGTGGGCGTGGAGGACCGCTTCGGCGAGGTGGGCAAGCTGGATTACCTCCAGGCGACCCTCCATCTGACTGCGGAGGACATCGCGGAAAAGGTGCGCCGCGCCGTGGCCATGAAGGGCTGAGAAGAAGTAGATGGACGAAACGGGAGCGACCACGGATGTGGTCGCTCCCGTCGTTCATTTTATGTACGCTCCGGCATTTCCTGACGGCCCTCCAGCTCCGCCTGGATCTTGAGGATCGCCCGCGCGGTGCCGGAGTCCGTATAGAGCCGGTTGATGATTTGTCCGCGCATCAGCCCGGTGATCGCCCTGGCCTTGTGCTCGCCCACCGCGATGCAGATGCGCTTCTTCTTTTGCGCCAGATTGCTGATGGGGATGCTCATCAGCCGCGCGTAGAGCTCCGTGTGGAACTCCGTGCCGTTGATGTCGTAGGTTCTCCCGGCAAAGTTGCCCGCGCCGTCGAAGCCGCGCAGGTGTTCCACAACTGCGGGGCCCAGCTCGGTCAGGTAGGTGTTCTGCATGTCGAAGGGGCCCACCGAGATGATCGCAGTTTCCGCCTTCTCCGCCATCTCATAGATCTCGCGAATGCTGGGATCGGCCAGAAGGGTCGCCTTCACCTCCGCGCTCTGCACCAGCAGCGGACAGGGCATCACATAGCCGGTGGCGTTGAGCATGGTGGAGAGCTTTTCCACGATGTGAATGGCGCGCATGGAGTGGATCGAACCGTTCAGGAAGCCGTTGAGCATGCAGATCTTCAGATCCTTGTAGCGCTCGATGGGCTCATTGATGTTCGCCGCCAGATACTCGATGGTGCGGCCCCAAGGAAAGGCGATGGTCTCGCCGTCCTCGACGTCGTCGAAGACCTCCTTCGCCGCATAGGCGCAAACGTCGTTCAGCCGCACCGAGTAGGAGTCGATCAGCGTTGGCAGCACGGTGCACGGAATGCCGAAGTTCTCCTCCAGCTCCCGCTGCAGATCCTCGTCCGCCTCGCCGAAGCTGTGGATCTTGAATTCGACGTAGCCCAGCTCCACCGATTTTTTGATGAGCCGGGAGACCGTCGATTTGGAGATGTACAGTTTTTTTGCAATTTCGTCCTGCGAGAGGCCAAGCTGATAATACTGCTTGCTGGCCTTCATCATCAGCGACCAGTTTTCATTACTTTTCATTTGCCCTGCGTCCTTTTGCGTTTTCGGCGCGCCATCGCTGTCCGCATCCGCGCCGCCCCTGGCGTCCTCATTTGATTGTCGGCGTGCAGCCCTTCGGGGCCCGCCGACCCGGCCAAGCCTTCGGCTTGCCTAATCAACATTCT
>CAMBWJ010000126.1 GCA_945871545.1 uncultured Clostridia bacterium
GGGGTGACTTCTTCGCGGATGTCCTCGGGCAGCTGGGCGCGGCGGTAGCGGTTGCGCAGGGCCACGGCCACCGCGCGCTTGGCGTCGTCCTGACCGATGATGTACCGGTCCAGCTCGCGAACGATCTCGCGGGGGGTAAGCTCAGTCATTTGATTTCTCCTTTCGGCATGCAGGGGTCAGGCGGTCAGAGCGCACATGCGCGCCGCAGCGCCGTCCCTGCGCGGGCCTCAGACCGTTTCGACGATGATGTTGCCGTTGGTGAACACGCAGATCTCGCTGGCCACCTTCAGCGCCTTCTCGGCGATCTCGTGGGCGGACAGATCGGTGTTCTGATAGAGGGCGCGCGCGGCTGCCAGGGCGAAGTTGCCGCCGCTGCCGATGGCCAGCACGCCGTCGTCGGGCTCGATCACCTCGCCGGTGCCGGACACCAGCAGCAGGTTGTCCCTGTCGGCGCACAGCAGCATGGCCTCCAGCTTGGCGGTCTTGTTCATCTGCCAGTCCTGTGCAAGCTCCACGGCGGCGCGGGGCAGGTTGCCGGAGTACTGGGTCAGCTTGTCCTCAAAGCGCTCGGTGAGGGCGAAGGCGTCGGAGACCGAGCCTGCAAAGCCGATCACGACCTTGCCGCCGTAGATGCGCCGCACCTTGCGGGCGGTACCCTTCATCACGGTCTTTTCGCCCAGGGTCACCTGACCGTCTCCGGCCAGGGCGATCTCGCCGTCCCGGCGCACGGCGCAGATGGTGGTGCCGCGGAAGGGGCTGCGGATTTCATTTTCACAAGTCATAGGTTTTAATCACCTCGTTCAGTGTGTCGATGGCGCGCGCGCTCAGCTTCTCGTAGCGGTTGCGCTTGCCCCGCACGCGCTCGGAAAGCGGCTCCAGAATGCCGAAGTTGGCGTTCATGGGCTGGAAGTTGGCGCTGGGGGTGGATACGTGGCGGGCGAGGGCGCCCAGGATGGTTCGCCCGGTGAAGTCGGGTTCAGGTCGGCCGTTCAGGGCACAGTACAGGCCGATGGCGGCGGTCATGCCCGAGGCCGTGGATTCCATGTAGCCCTCCACGCCGGAGAGCTGTCCGGCGAAGCGGAGGTAGGGGTTGCCCTTGAGGGCGTAGTTCGGCCCCAGCATGTCCGGGCCGTCTAGGTAGGTGTTGCGGTGCATCACGCCGTAGCGGGCGAATTCGGCGTGCTCAAGGCCCGGAATCATGGAGAACACCCGCTTCTGCTCGCCCCACTTGAGCCGCGTCTGGAAGCCCACCAGGTTGTACAGCGTGCCGGCCTCGTTCTCCTGACGCAGCTGCACCACGGCGTAGGGCTCCTTGCCGGTGCGGGGATCCTTCAGACCCACCGGCTTCAGCGGGCCAAAGGCAAGCGTCTGGCGGCCACGGGAGGCCAGTATCTCCACGGCCAGACAGCCCTCGAACACCAGCTTCTTTTCAAAGTCGTGCAGCTCGGCCAGCTCCGCGCCCATCAGCGCGTCGTAGAAGGCGTTGTACTCGTCCTCATTCATGGGACAGTTCAGGTAGTCCGAGCCCTTGTCGTAGCGGGAGGCGCGGAACACCCTGTCCATGTCCAGCGATTCGGCGGTGACGATGGGCGCGGCGGCGTCGAAGAAGTGCAGCGCCTTCGCACCGGGAAGCTGGGAGATCGCGTCGGTCAGGGCGGGGTCGGTCAGCGGCCCGGTGGCGATGATGCACGGGCCGTCGGGGATGCGATCGATCACGGCGCTCTCGAACTCCACCAGCGGGTGATTTTTCAGCGTCTCGGTGATGGTTTCGGAGAACAGATGGCGATCCACCGCCAGCGCGCCGCCCGCAGGCACCCGGCACCTCTCCGCAGCGGAGAGGATCAGGCCATCCAGCGCCCGCATCTCGGCCTTCAAAAGGCCGGAGGCGTTGGTCAGATGCTCCGCCTTCAGGCTGTTGGAGCAGACCAGCTCGGCAAAGCCCTCGCTTTTGTGGGCGGGGCTGAACTTCACCGGCTTCATGTCGATCAGGCGCACGGGTACGCCCCGGCGCACCAGCTGCCAGGCGGCCTCGCAGCCCGCCAGACCCGCGCCGACGATGGTCACGCGCTCCTTATTCATCTCCGCCTCCGTTTTCCACCTGAACCCGGTGGCGGCAGTTTTCGTTCACGCAGACGTGGAACAGCGTGTCCTTCGGGCCGGACTTGAGCACCATGCGCTCGCCGCAGACGGGGCACTTGTCGGCCACGGGGCGATCCCAGGACACGAAGTCGCACTCGGGGTACTTTTCGCAGCCGTAGAACTTGCGGCCCTTGCGGCTGATGCGCTCCAGCAGCTCCCCGCCGCACTTCGGGCAGGGCACGCCGATGTTCTTCGGCAGCGCCATGGTGAAGCGGCACTCGGGGAAGTTGGGACAGGCCAGGAACTTGCCGTAGCGGCTCATCTTGTAGACCATCATCGCGCCGCACTTCTCGCAGGGCACGTCGGACACCTGGTCCTCGATGGCCACCTTTTCGATGTTCCTGTCGGCCTCCTCCAGCGTCTTTTCAAAGGGGCCGTAGAAGTCGGCGATCACGCCGTGCCACTCGGCCTTTCCGGCCTCGACCTCGTCCAGCTCCTCCTCCATCCCGGCGGTGAAGGCGATGTCCACGATGTTGGGGAAGTTCTTGCACATCATGTCGTTGACGATCTTGCCCAGCTCCGTGGGGATCAGGCGCTTGTTCTCCCGGGCCACGTAGCCGCGGCTGATGATGGTGGAGATGGTGGGCGCATAGGTGGAAGGACGGCCGATGCCCTTCTCCTCCAGCGTGCGCACGAGACTGGCTTCGGTGTAGCGCGGCGGCGGCTGGGTGAAGTGCTGGTCGGGTTGAATCTCGCCCGCCTCGGCGGTCATGCCCTCCTCAAGCTCGGGCAGGTTGTTCACGCTGGCCTCCTCGGCAGCGTCGTCCTGGCTCTCCTCGTAGACGGCGGTGAAGCCCGCGAAGCGCAGCTTCTGGGCGTTGAAGTGGAAGCGCGCGCCGGTGCTGGCGTCGATGTCCACCGACAGCGTGTCGTACACGGCGGGGGTCATCTGGCTGGACACGAAGCGCTCGTAGATCAGCTTGTAGAGCCTGAACTGGTCCCGGGACAGCGATGCCTTGATCGCGTCCGGGCGGCGCAGGATGTCCGTGGGGCGGATGGCCTCGTGGGCGTCCTGTGCGGAGGAGCGGGTCTTGTAGATGTTGGGCTTCTCCGGCAGGTATTCGGCAGAGTAGTTCTCCGCGATCATCGCGCGCACGGCCTCCAGGGCCTCGTCGGCGATGCGGGTGGAGTCGGTACGGATGTAGGTGACCAGACCCTGGCTGCCCTCTCCGGCGATTTCCACGCCCTCGTAGAGCTGCTGGGCGATCTGCATGGTCTTCTGGGTGGTGAAGCCCAGCTTGCGGCTGGCCTCCTGCTGGAGGTTGGAGGTGGTGAAGGGCGCGGCGGGGTACTTGCGGCGCTCGCCCTTCTTGATGATGGACACGCGGAACGTCACGTCCCGGCAGGCGTCCACCACGGCCTGGGCCTCCTGCTGGTTGTGCAGCTCAGCCTTGTCGCCGCCGAAGCCGGTGAAGCGGGCGCTGACCTTCGCCTTGCCGATGGTGAAGGGCGCGGAGATGGTCCAGTACTCCTCGGGCACGAAGATGTCGATCTCCTCCTCGCGGTCGCAGATCATCTTCGTGGCCACCGACTGCACGCGGCCTGCGCTCAGGCCCTTTTTGACCTTGCGCCAGAGCAGCGGGCTGATCTTGTAGCCGATCAGGCGATCCAGCACGCGGCGCGCCTGCTGGGCGTTGACCAGATCCATGTTGATGGTGCGGGGGTTCTTCACCGCCGCCTTCACGGCCTTGGACGTGACCTCATGGAATTCGATGCGGCAGGGCGCGTCCTCGTCGATACCCAGGACGTTCGCCAGATGCCAGGAGATTGCCTCGCCCTCGCGGTCCGGGTCGGTCGCGAGGTAGATCTTGGAGGCGCTGCGGGCCTCCTTGCGGATGCGGTTGAGAATCTCGCCGCGGCCGCGAATGGTGATGTATTTCGGCTCGAAGCCGTGTTCAACGTCTACGCCGATCTGCGACTTGGGCATGTCGCGCACGTGCCCCTGAGAGGCTTCAACCTTGTAACCCCGGCCCAGAAACTTGCCGATGGTCTTGGCCTTTGCGGGAGATTCGACGATAACGAGCTTGTTTGCCATGTGTTTCCTCCGTTGTGGCTGAATCCCGCCCTGGATTTTCTGCGGGATCCGAATTTGAGCGGATCAAAGATACGCGCGGTACATGCCGCCCGGCACTTTTACTATTATTCCCCGAAGTTCCAACATTGTCAAGTGGGAATTTAGCTTTGCGATCGGAAAATCCACCAGATTTGCCAGTTCGTCAAAGGACAATTCCTGCTCCAGTAGGGGCTGAACGATTTTGTCGTCCTCGGGATCCAGCTCCAGCTTCGGCCGGGGCGCGCTCTTCGAGGCGTCCTCGCGCGCGGCCCAGCGGTAATGCTCCAGCACGTCCCAGCCCGAGAGCGCGGGGATCGCGCCCTCCACAATCAGCCGGTTCGGCGCGGCGCTCAGCGGGGAGTAGATCGAGCCGGGCACGGCGAACACGTCCCGGTTCTGATCCAGCGCGGCGTTGACGGTGATCATCGCGCCGGACTTCTCCTTGCCCTCCACCAGCAGCACGCCCTGACTCAGGCCGCTGATGATGCGGTTGCGGGCGGGGAAGTGGGCGCGCAGCGGCGGCATTCCCGGCAGGTACTCGGACACCACCGCGCCGCCGCCGTCCAGGATGCGGTGGTACAGTTCCTCGTTCTCCGGGGGATAGATCACGTCCGCGCCGCAGCCCAGCAGGGCGATGGTTTTGCCGTAGGCGATGAGCGCGCCCTCGTGGGCGGCGGTATCGATGCCGTTGGCCATGCCGCTTATGATGGTCACGTCCTCCCGGGCCAGCACCTCGGCAAACTCCCGGGCGGCGCGCTGACCGTCGCGGGTGCAGCGCCGGGATCCCACGATGGCGAAGCTGCGCTCGCGCACCAGCGGACACTCGCCCAGCACGTACAGCGTGGCGGGCGGATCGTAGATGCGGCTGAGAAGCTCGGGATAGTCGTCGCTCAGGCGGGTGACGGCGCGCATGCCGCACTTTTCCAGCCGGGCAAAGAGCGCATAGAAGTACCGCTCGCTCCGGGCCTCGCGCAGCTTCTTCAGCGCCGGCGGCGGGAGGATTTCCTTCATCTTATCATCCTGCGCGTTGTCCCACACATTTCGCGCGTCGCCGTAGACGCTGATGAGCTGGTAGAAGCGCTTCGGGCCCAGGCCCTCGATGCTGCTGAGCCAGATCCAGTATTGCTCCATCGGACTGAGATTCATGCGTTACCCCCAGTATTTTCGATCCAGCGTGCGGTACTGCACGGCCTCGGAGATGTGCTCGGCCTCGATGCGCTCCGAGCCGGCCAGGTCGGCGATGGTGCGCGCCACCTTCAGCACGCGGGTGTAGGCGCGGTTGGAGAGCTTGAGCCGTTCGCAGGAGAGCAGAAGCAGCTGATGCGCCTCGTCGCTGGTCTTGCAGGCGGCGTTCAGGTTCCGGGCGGAGAGCTGGGCGTTGATGCGGATGCCCTCGGGATCGTCGGCATAGCGCCTGCGCTGAATCTCCCGCGCAGCCTCCACGCGCCTGCGGATATCGGCGGAGCACTCCTCCGTACCCTCCCGGCTCAGCCGCTCGGCGGGGATGGACTCCACCTCGATGTGCATGTCGATGCGGTCCAGCAGCGGCCCGGAGATGCGGTTCAGGTAGCGCCGGATGGCCGTCTGGGTACAGCGGCAGGGCCGGGTGCGGCTGCCCAGGTTGCCGCAGGGGCAGGGGTTCATGGAGCACACCAGCACGAAGTTTGCTGGGTAGGTGGACTGGGCGTTGACCCGTGCGATGGTCACGAAGCCGTCCTCCAGCGGCTGGCGCAGCGCCTCCAGCACGTCGCGACGGTATTCGGGCAGCTCGTCCAGGAACAGCACGCCCGCCAAGCGAGGGCTACCATACAATGAAGTGAAAACACAGGATGCAAGGAACTCAATT
>CAMBWJ010000127.1 GCA_945871545.1 uncultured Clostridia bacterium
TGGCGGGCGAACGGAAGCGGGAGACCATGCGCACGGTCTTGCCCGAGATGGAGCAGACCGCGATGGCTTTCGCGTCCAGATCGATGGCCATGCCGCAGACGGAGTGGGAGATTGCGTCCACGGTGTTCTGGATGGTGAACTCCGCTTTGCGGAAGCGGCTCTCGTAGTGGATGTCGCTCTCGGTCTGCTCGGCGATGCGGGCCATGGTCTGAAGCGTCAGCACCGGGTACTCGCCCGCGGCGGTCTCGCCGGAGAGCATGATGGCGCTGCTGCCGTCGTAAATGGCGTTGGCCACGTCGGAGGTCTCGGCGCGGGTGGGGCGGGGCTTGTGAATCATGGACTCCAGCATCTCGGTGGCGGTAATCACGCGCTTGCCCAGCATGCGGCACTTGGTGATCAGCTGCTTCTGGATGGCGGGCAGCTTCTCGAAGGGAATCTCCACGCCCATGTCGCCGCGACCGATCATGATGCCGGAGCAGGCCTGGCAGATCTCGTCGATGTTCTCGATGCCGGTGCTGTTTTCGATCTTGGCGATCAGTTCGATGCCGTCCGCGCCCGCCTCATCCAGGATGGCCTGGATGTCCAGCAGATCCTGCTTGCGGGAGACGAAGGAGCAGGCGATGAAGTCCACGCCGTTTTCGATGCCGAAGAGGATGTCGCTCCTGTCCTGTTCGCTCAGATAGGGCTGGGAGAGCAGCTTTCCGGGGAAGTTCATGCTCTTGCGGTCGGAGAGCTCTCCGCCGTTTACGACGGTGCAGATCACGTCCTCGTCCGTGACCTCCTTCACCTTGAAGGACAGCAGGCCGTTGCTCACCAGAATCGTGTCGCCGGGAACCATGCTCTCGGGAAGGCCAGTGAAGCTCACGGCGACGCGGGTTTCATCGCCGGGCACGTCTCGGGTGGTAAAGGTGAATTCCTCGCCCTCGATCAGATGGACGGGGCCGTTTTCAAAGGTCTTGATGCGGTACTCCGGGCCCTTGGTGTCCAGCATGATGGCGATGGGCAGGCCCAGCTTCTCGCGCACGCGCTTGATGCGCTGGATGCGCTCCAGATGGTCGGCGTGGGTGCCGTGGGAGAAGTTCAGCCGGGCGACGTTCATGCCCGCCTCGCAGAGCTGGGTCAGCATCTCCTCGCTCTCGCAGGCCGGGCCAATGGTGCAGATGATCTTGGTTTTGCGCATAGGTTTCCTCCTTGTGTGTCTGGCAATCAAAGAAGGCATGCGGGGTAGGAGCAAAAGAAAACGGCCTCACATCCATCATGTAAAGCCGGAATGAGCGTGCGCCCGCGCATGCGGTCCCACGCCAACCTCAATAAATAGGATGCGGCGCACCCTATGACAGACTCCACCACTTATCTTCGGTTGCAAGCAGAGTATAGCATAGCACGGAAGGGCTGTCAATCACAGCGCTGCGAAGTCAGGTTGATTTTTGGCGAAGTCTGAATCCGACTGGACGGATGAAACTGCGGTTTTGAGGCGAAAAAGTGCTGTTTTCGTGCGCGGGAGCTTGCATTGCGGGGCGAGAAATGCTATTCTGTTGCCACATCAAGGATCGGAACCATCCGAAAAGGAGGATATTATGGGATATATGCAGAATCAGCAGGAGATCCACGAGGCGATCTGCGCGGCGGACGATGCGCTGGAGGCGCTGCGCCGCGCGGACAGGAGCCTGTCCAGCGCAGGAAACTGGGGCCTCTGGGACATGTTCGGCGGCGGCTTTCTCTCCACGATGATGAAGCACGGGAAGATGGACGAGGCCCAGCGGGAGATCGAGCAGGCCCGGGCGTGCCTGCGCCGCTTCAGCCGCGAGGTTGCCGACGTATCCGGCGTGGAGGCGCTGGAGATCGACGTGGGTGGCTTCTTGCAGTTCGCGGACTACTTCTTCGACGGCTTCGTGGCGGACTGGATGGTGCAGTCGAAGATCGGGAAGGGCCGCAAGCAGGTGCAGCAGGCCATCCATCAGGTTGAGCGCATACGAAACAAGCTCTGGTCGATGCTGGGCTGATTTCCTGAAGCAAAACCACCGGGCCTCGCCGTATTTCGGTGAAGTCCGGTGGCTCTTTATGCGGTTCAGTCGTCGAACTCCCAGAGTACCTCACGGATGATTTCGCTGACGGTGGGGTGGGGGAAGATGATCTGCCGCGCGTCGGTGACGCGAAGCTGCATCTCGATCATCTCGGCTGCGCCCCAGATGATCTCGCCGGAGTAGCTGCCGATCATGTGCACGCCAATGATGTTGCGTTTCTTCTTGTTGATGAGAATCTTGCAGACGCCGTCCGCACCCTCGTTCTCGGCCACGAAGCGACCGGAGTAGCGCATGGACAGCTTCTGCACCTCGTAATCGATGCCCTTCTCCCGGCACTCCTCCTCGGTGCGGCCCACGGAGGCGATCTCGGGGTTGGTGTAAATCACAGCCGGGTTGGCGTTGTAGCGCATGCTGTCGCCCTTGCCCAGGATGGTGTTGACGGCGACCTCGGCCTCGCGGTAGGCGGTGTGGGCCAGCATGTGGTGGCCGTTCACATCGCCCACGGCGTACACGTCCGGCACGTTGGTGCGGCCTTGCGCGTCGGTGGTGATCCCCGTGCGGGCGAAGTTCACGCCAATGCTCTCCAGGCCCAGACCCTCCACGTTGGCGCGGCGGCCGATGGACAGAAGCACCTTGTCGGCGGACACGGCGCTCTTCTGCCCGGCGGGATCCTCGACCCAGACCTTGCCCGGCTCCACGGACAGGCACTTGTGGCCCAGAAGGAAGCGCACGCCCTTCTTCTCCAGCTCCTTTTGCAGCAGCGTGGAGATCTCCCGGTCGGTGGCTCCGGCGATGTGATCCAGCATCTCCACCACCGTGACCCTGGAGCCCACGGTGGCGTAGTAGGCGGCCATCTCCAGGCCGATCACGCCGCCGCCAATGACGGTCAGCTCCCCGGGAATTGCGGTCAGTTCCAGCACCTCGCGGTTGGTGAGCACGAAGCCGCCAAGATTCTCCCGCACGCCGGGAATGCCGGGAACCACGGCGGAGGAGCCGGTGGCGATCAGCAGCCGCTTGCCAGCGTAAGCCTGGCCGTCTGCGCTGACCTGGAAGCCCTCGGCGGTCTTGCCGGAGATGGTGGCTTCCTTCATGACCACGGTCACGCCCGCGCCCTTCATCTTCGCCCGCACGCCGGACACCAGCATTCGGACAACCTTGGCGCGTCGCGCATTCACGGCGCTCTGGTCGATGCGCACGCCCTCGCAGGACACGCCGTACAGATCGGCGTGCAGCGCGTGCTCGTAGGTCTTGGCTGAGTTCAGCAGCGCCTTGGAGGGAATGCAGCCCTCGTTCAGGCACACGCCGCCCAGGGAGTTCTTCTCAAAGAGCAGGGTGCGCAGCCCCGCGTGCGCGGCACGCTCCGCGGCCAGATAGCCGCCCGGGCCGCCGCCGATGACGATCAGATCATAAGTATTTGCCATGGGGTATCCCTCCTTTGTGCTTATATTCATTATATAAACCTTTTTTGCGAACTTCAAGCCCCAAATTCCGTGCCTCGTGCAAATTTCCACATTTTGAACCAGCGGGTTTTCACTCTGTTCAAATCCGGTACATATTCCCATGGTACATTGATACCAACAAAGGGAAACGCCTTTTTCATATAAATCACTCACCCCGTCCGGCGAAGCCAGCTTGCAAGGGCCTTGCGCATGGACGGGGTGAGACAATTTTGGAAGGAAGTTCACTTCGCAGATTTGCGGATGCGGTAGATGCCCACGCCGTTGGAGCACAGGCACATGATGTCGAAGGCGAAGGACACGTAGTTCATGATGGTGAAGTCGTACACCAGCCACAGGCACTGGGTGCCGATGAGCAGGATCTTCATGCCCAGATCGCTTTTGATGTCCAGAAACCAGGTGAAGATGATCGCCGCCAGCACCGGCAGCAGGCCGATGAGGCCCTGGGTGTTTACCCAGAGCGAGAGCCCCGCCTGCGCGGCGATGAAGATCAGCTTCAGCGGAACCGTGACGCCGGTTTTGTAGCAGACCAGGTTGCGGATCAGGCCGATGAGGTTGGAGAGCGCGCCGGTCACGCCGCCGAGCACCAGGTTGCCCACGCCCATCAGGCTGAACTGGACGCACTGTACCGCCAGCACCTTCTCCTTGCGCTTGATGAAGCCGATGACCACCATCAGTACCGCTCCGGCGAGGGAAATCAGGTTGCCCAGCAGAATGGTATTCAAAGTCAGGCCCTCCTTGCATGAAACTCAAAAGACACATCTCTGAGTATTGCATGAAAAGCGCTGTTTGTCAATACGAATGTGTGTTATATTGCGGTTGTGCGCTACACAAAAGGCAGAGCCCGTCGGCGCTTGCGGCGGGCTCTGTGCATGCCAGAGGTGTGAAGCTAATGCCTGCGCCGGGGTGCAAAGCAGCGGAACAGGCCGCGGGGCAGTTCAAAGGCTGCGGCGATGGCCAGCACGATGGCAAAGGCAGCCTTGAGCGCGGATGTTCCGCTGGCGCGCGCCAGGGCGATCTCATCGGTGACCAGGTAGTAGACCGTCCAGTAGATGCCCGCGCCGGGAACCAACGGAAAGATGCCTGCGATGAGGAATACCGTGGTGGGGCACCGCCTGCGCACCGCCGCGATGCGAGAGTAGAGCGCGACCGCCGCGGCTGCGAGGAAGGTTGCCTCGGTGGCCCGCAGCGGGGTGTAGAGGGAGATCAGACGATAGAGCAGCCAGCCGATGCCGCCGGTGAGCCCGCACTCCAGATAGTACTTGCCCGGCACGCCGAAGAGCAGCGAGAAGGCGATGGTGCCGCCGGTGGCAGCCAGAGTTTCCCAGAGAATCTGCATCACAGCAGCCCACCTCCCGTCATGTGGTGATAGAAGGAGATGACCAGGCCCACGCCGGTGGCGATGCACACGAAGGTGAGCAGGGCGTCCAGCAGGCGCACGGAGCCGGAGATGTAGTCGCCGTCCGCCAGGTCGCGCACGCCGTTGGTGAAGGGGATCCCGGGGATCAGCGGCATGATTGCGCCGATAATCATGTGGCTCAGGCTGTGGCCCAGGCCGAGGGCGTGGCACAGCACGCAGACTGCGCTCACCAGCATGCCGCCCAGCACGTTGCCGATGATGCGGGACATGTGGGGCGCGCTCAGGTAGAGCACGTAGGCGTAGAGCAGCAGCCCCGCCAACAGCGACGCGACCGCGTCCGCAGGTCCGCCGCCAAACAGGATGCAGAAGCAGGCGCTGCCCGCGCCGGAGGCCAGGATCTGCTGCCAGCGCTTCTTGCCCGGCATGCGGGAAATCGCGTCCAGACGCGCGCTGGCCTCCTCCAGCGTGTAGCCGCCGCGCTCGATTTCCCGGGAGAGCTGGTTGACCGCCACCACCCGGTCCAGCTGCGCACCCTTCACGGGGATGTGCTCCACGTGGGAGAAGGGCGCGGGACTCTGGGGCGTGTGGCCGCTGCCGGTCATGAAGATGCCGTTGCTGAGCACGAAGAAGCTGGGCTTCTCCACGCGATAGTAATGGCAGATGCGCTCCATGGTTTCCTCCACGCGGAAGATCTCCGCGCCGTTCTCCAGCAGCAGCCGTCCGGCCTTCATGGCCACCTCCATTACCGCGCCCTCGTCCCCGCAGCCTTCCGGGCAGACGGGCGCGGATGCGGCCTCCCTGGCGGCAAGCCGCCGCTTTTCGCTCTTCTTCACGGCTGATTCTCCTCTGTTTGCATGGGATGCGCCGCCTGCGTCCGAAATCCGCTGCGGCGCGGTGCTGTGGTAAAGCATTCCGAGCTGTATTTTATCATTTTCGCCGCAGCACTGTCAATTCTTCTGAGAATTTAACGAAGCCTGCGTCGCAAAGCATGGCGACCAGAATACATCAGAAAAGAGGGAACGACAAAGGTCCGGAGTTTCCTCCGCGAAAAAACGAATATGAACAAGCTCAAATCATCCGTTACTGAAATCCGTCCGGGCCCTTCATGCGCAGATTCCTCGGTTTTTGCTCAATTATTTGCAAGCGACAGACCAGACCGCCTTGTGTGCAGTCT
>CAMBWJ010000128.1 GCA_945871545.1 uncultured Clostridia bacterium
CTTAGGGGAATGATTCCCCTAAGAACCCTCATATAAGCGCGCAATGCGCGCTTGAGAAAATAATTATATAAAATTTCAGCGGCGCGTAGCGTCGCTATGTGGGGATTCTTAAGGGCATCATGCCCTTAAGCGGGGTTTCAGGGGCAGCGCCCCTGACGTTCCCCCCGTCACTCCACCACGGCCAGGATGTCGCTCTGCTTGACGATGATGTACTCCACGCCGTCCAGCTTGACCTCGGTGCCGGCGTACTTGGAGTAGATGACCTTTTCGCCAACCTTCACCTGCATCGTGACTTCCTTGCCGTCCACGACTCCGCCGGGGCCGACTGCGATGACTTCCGCCATCAGCGGCTTTTCCTTCGCGGCAGCGGTCAGAATGATGCCGCCCTTCGTGGTCTCTTCGGCTTCCATATTCTTGATGACAACGCGGTCACCCAGGGGCTTCATAGTCATATTCGTTTCCTCCTGTTGGTATTGGGGTTTGTTAGCACTCTTGAATTCCGAGTGCTAACGCTTACAGGTGATAGTTTAACCATTTTCTATGGAAAATGCAAGCCCCTGGAGCACCATTTTTCTGTTAAGTTTTGGATTCAGCGTGCAAATCTTTGGAAATACGATATAATTGTAAATATAAAGGACGGAGGCGAAAGAAATGGACAAGTGGGACGCGCGCTTTATGGAGCTGGCGGAGGTGATCTCGGGCTGGGCGAGCTGCTACCAGCCGGACCGGAAGATCGGCGCGGTGATCGTGAAGAACAAGCGCATCGTGACCACGGGCTACAACGGCGCGCCGGCGGGCATCAAGACCTGCGTGGAGCGCGGCGAGTGCCTGCGCAAGAAGCGGGGCATCCCCTCGGGCACCCACGCGGAGACCTGCTACGCCATCCATGCCGAGCAGAACGCCATCATCCAGGCCGCGAAGCTGGGCAGTAGCATCGACGGCGCGACCCTCTACTGCACCCACCAGCCCTGCGTGATCTGCGCGAAGATGATCGTCAATTCCGGCATCAAGCGCGTGGTGTACAGGCACGGCTATCCCGACGATTTCGCCGTGGAGATGCTCAATGAGGGCGGCGTGCTGCTGGAGCGCTTTGAGGACTGACCCCCGCTTCCGCACAGACTACATATCTAAGGAGAAAGAACAATGAATATTTCCCGCATCAACCGCGTAAGAGAAAACATGGCCGCCTGTGGCCTCGATCAGATTCTCGTGACCTCCCCGCTGTCGGTGTACTACCTCACCGGCACCATGGTCGCGCCCGGCGAACGCATGTTCGCTCTTTATCTGAACACAAACGGCGAGATCAAACTGTTTGCAAACCGTCTGTTTGCGCTGAACGGCAATGTGGACGTGCCGCTTGCGGAGTTTGACGATACGGAGGATCCGATTGCGCTGCTGTCGGCGAGTGTGAAGCCGGGCAGGCTGGGCGTGGACAAGACCTGGCCGAGCCAGTTCACGATCCGTCTGATGGAGGCGCTACCGGGGATGGTTCCGGTGGTGGGCAGCGCGCCGGTGGACGACGCGCGGATGTGCAAGGATGCGGAGGAGATCGCGCTGATGCGTCAGTCCTCCCGGATGAACGACGAGGCGATTGCGCGCACCATCGCGGGTCTCACCGAGGGCATGACGGAGCTGGAGCTGGAGGAGCTGTACCTGAAGAATGCGAAGGCGGTCGGCGGCGAGGGCGGCAGCTTCACGCCCATCAGCTGCTTCGGCGCGAACTGTGCGGAGCCGCACCACGACAACGACGAGACCCACCTGAAGGCCGGCGATGCGGTGATCCTGGATGTGGGCCTGATGCACAAACGCTATTGCAGCGACATGACGCGCACCGTGTTCTTCAAGTCCGCCACCGATGAGCAGAAGCGCGTCTACGACGTGTGCCGCCGCGCCAATGAGGCCGGACGCGCCGCCGTGCGACCGGGCCTGCCCATGTGCGAATTTGACCGCGCCGCCCGCAAGGTCATCGAGGACGCGGGCTACGGCAAGTACTTCATCCACCGCACCGGCCACGGCATCGGCCTGGAGGTGCACGAGCATCCCGACAATTCCTCCACCAGCCAGATCATCGCCCGCCCCGGCATGTGCTTCTCCGTCGAACCCGGCATCTATCTGCCCGGCAGCTTCGGCGTGCGCGTCGAGGATCTCGTCGTCGTCACCGAGGGTGGCTGCGAGACCCTGAACCAGATGGATCGGGAGTTCAAGATCGTGGGGTGACGCTCAGGGGACGCTGTCCCCTGAAACCCCTGCCAAGGGGAATGATTCCCCTAAGAACCCTCATATAAGGCGCATAATATGCGCCTGAAAAGAATTATATATAGATAAATCCGCTGTCCGGTATGTGGCAGCGGATTCAATTATTTAATTTTTCTGGCGCGCATTGCGCGCCATATTGAGGATTCCAAAGGGCATCATGCCCTTTGGCGGGTTCTTAGGGCAGAGCCCTAAGCGTAACCCCCCGTCAGAGCAGCAGCACGCCGGCGCGTTCGCAGGCGTCCATGGTTTCCTTGTCCCAGATGCTGGACTGGACCTCGCCGATGTGTGCGCAGCCGATCATGAGCATGCAGAGTCGGCTCTGACCGATGCCGCCGCCGATGGTGAGGGGCAGCTCATCGTTGAGGAGCATCCGATGGAAGGGGAGCTTGGCGCGTTCCTCGCAGCCGGCAAGCTTCAACTGCTGCGCGAGGGACTCGGCGTCCACGCGCACGCCCATGGAGGAAATCTCGAAGGCGCGGCCGAGCACGTCGTTCCAGAAGAGGATGTCGCCGTTGAGCGCCCAATCGTCGTAGTCGGGTGCGCGGCCGTCGTGGGGCTTGCCGGACTTCAGCTTGCCGCCGATCTGCATGATGAGCGCAGTCCTGGTCTTTTCCAGATAGGCGCTCTCGCGCTGGGAGGAATCGGGGATGTCGGGGAACATGTCCTCCAGCTCCTGGGTGGTGATGGCGGCCATGTCGCGGTTGAGCTTGACGTGGATGCTGGAATACTCACGGTTCAGGCGTTCGCTCACGTCGCAGATGCACTGCACGATCTCCCCGGCGACGCTCTTCAGGGTATCCAGCGTGCGATCCTCCCGGCGGATGACCTTCTCCCAGTCCCACTGATCCACGTAGACGGAGTGCAGGTTGTCCAGAGATTCGTCCCTGCGGATGGCGTTCATATCGGTATAGATGCCCTTGCCCACGCGGAAGTCGTACTTCTTCAGGGCGAAGCGCTTCCACTTGGCCAGCGAGTGCACCACCTGGCCCTCCTCGCCCACGGCTGGCACGTCGAAGGAGACCGGGCGCTCGTAGCCGTTGAGGTTGTCGTTCAGACCGGAGGACTCCTTGACGAACAGCGGCGCGGACACCCGGCGCAGGTTCAGCGCGTAGGCCAGCTCCTTCTGAAAGTTGTGCTTGATGAATTCAATGGCCACCTGCATGTCGTACACGCTCAGCGGCGCGCGGTAGCCCTCGGGAATGTAGATCTTGTTCATGTGCGTCCTCCTGTTGTTGCTCTATACAGGATTATACCCGCAAAAGCGGCGCATTGCAAGCGACAATCCCGCCATGGGCAAATTTTTTGTGTGCTAAATTGCAGGATTACCCGTCAAAAAGTGCAATCTCACATATGAATTAACATAAACTTTGTTGATACTGCATTTTCAGCTCCCGAAACGTCGCAAAATAATAACACGTATGGCTATGGACAAGCATAAAAAATGGTAGTATACTTGAAAAGCAAATCCTGAGAAACACTCAATGGGGAGGAATTTGAAATGAGCATTCAGAATGCATATCTTCAGAATCTGATGGAAACCGTCGAAAAGCGCAATCCCAACGACAAGCAGTTTCTGATCACCGTCCGCAGCGTACTGGAATCCATCGAGCCCGTGGTCGAGGCCCATCCCGAGTACGTCAAGATGGGCGTGCTGGAGCTGTTCGTCGAGCCCGAGCGCGTGATCAAGTTCCGCGTGCCGTGGGTGGATGACAAGGGCGAGGTTCACGTCAACCGCGGCTACCGCGTGCAGTCCAACAGTGCCATCGGCCCGTACAAGGGCGGTCTGCGCCTGCATCCCTCCGTCACTGAGGATACCGTGAAGTTCCTGGCCTTCGAGCAGACGCTGAAGAACTCCCTCACCGGCCTGCCCATCGGCGGCGGCAAGGGCGGCAGCGACTTCGATCCCAAGGGCAAGAGCGACATGGAGGTCATGCGCTTCTGCCAGAGCTTCATGACCGAGCTGTTCCGCCACATCGGCCCCGACTGCGACGTTCCCGCCGGCGACATCGGCGTGGGCGGACGCGAGATCGGCTATCTCTACGGCCAGTACAAGCGCCTGACCGCCCAGTATCACGGCGTGCTCACCGGCAAGGGCCTGTCCTACGGCGGCAGTCTCGCCCGCAAGGAAGCCACCGGCTACGGCCTGTGCTACTTCACCGAGGAAATGCTCAAGGCCAACGGCAAGAGCTTCGCTGGCAAGACCGTGGTCGTCTCCGGCTCCGGCAACGTCGCCATCTACGCCTGCGAAAAGGCCACCCAGCTGGGTGCGAAGGTTGTCGCCATGTCCGATTCCAACGGCTACATCTATGATCCCGACGGCATCGATCTGGCCGCCGTCAAGAAGATCAAGGAAGTGGATCGCGCCCGCATCAGGGTCTACGTCGAGAATCATCCCAACGCCACCTACACCGAGGGCTGCAGCGGCATCTGGGGCGTCAAGTGCGACATCGCGCTGCCCTGCGCCACCCAGAATGAAATCAGCCTGGAGTCCGCTCAGAAGCTGATTGCCAACGGCTGCTTCTGCGTCTCCGAGGGTGCCAACATGCCCTCCACCATGGACGCAATCGACGCTTTCGTCAACGCTGGCCTGCTCTTCGGCCCCGCGAAGGCTGCCAACGCCGGCGGCGTGGCCACCTCCGCCCTGGAGATGAGCCAGAACTCCATGCGTTACAGCTGGACCTTCGAGGAGGTCGACGCGAAGCTGCAGCAGATCATGACCGGCATCTTCCGCAATGTGGACAGCGCCGCCAAGGAGTACGGCTTCGGCAACAACTATGAGTAGGCCGCCAATGTGGCTGGCTTCCTGAAGGTCGCCGACGCGATGATGGCTCAGGGCGTGTGCTGAGCGGCGAGGCAGGCTGGGCCTGCAGCCGGTTGCTATCGCGCTTAGTTCATCGAACCTCTGCCCCCACTGGTTCAAGGGGCAGAGGTTCTTTGTTTCTGTCCGATAGCAATGTCTGTATTCACCCGAAATCTGCCCCGTAGATCATGGGGCAGATTTCTTTCGTCCGGTTCAAAAGGATTGCGGAGAACGTCTATGACTCGTTCTTCTCGCTGCCCCTGATCGCCAGGCAATAATTCACGTTCTCAGCGGCGAAGATGGGATGATCGGGGTTGCGGCGGTTATAGGCAGCGAAGTAGGTTTCGGTGATCTCTGCGGGATTCAGGTCCCGTTCAACCCGGAAGCCCGCATCCTGCAGCAGATTTTCCATCTCCCCCTTTGTGTATGCCGCCTGCATGGCCTCGCCAGCGCCCCTTGCCAATGCAGACTGGCGGTCGAACTGTGCGGAGGGATCGCGAGCCGGATAGTCCATGGCGATGCGGCTGCCCGCGGGAAGTACCTTCGCAAGCTGTCGCAGCAGCGCGCTAAAATCCTGCTGCTTCAGGTAGTAGACGATGCCCAGCAGGCTGCAAAAGCTGATCTTCCCCGGATCGAAGGCCGGATGCGCCCGCAGCGCATCCATCCAATTGGCATCCGCGAGGTCGCCCTCAAGGAAGTGCAGGTTGTCCGGGGCAACCAGCCCCGCCGCCGCGATGCGGGAGCGCTTGTCCCGGGACGGCCCCGGCAGATCCAGCTCGAATACCTCGATTTGCCGCGCCCGGTCCGGCTGACGCAGGCCGAAGCTGTCCAGCCCCGCCGCGAGAATCAGGTACTGCCGCGCGCCGGACTGTTCCAGCGCCGACTCGGCAAACGCTGCTCTGCCCAGCGGCGACGGCGCGAGCTGGTGCTCCACGATCCAGCGCAGGCCCTCCT
>CAMBWJ010000129.1 GCA_945871545.1 uncultured Clostridia bacterium
GCTCTCGCGCTGCGGGAGCTGACGCTCACCGCGTCTGACCGAAGGGGTTCTCCGAGCCGAGGCTTTCCCGGACCAGGGCCTCAAACTCGGCCCGCCCCCTGACCCCGGCATCGGCGTAAATCTTGTTGAGCCGGTAGCGCAGGGTGCTCCGGCTGATGAACAGCTCGTCGGAAATCTCCTCATAGCTCTTTCTGGCCATCAGCAGGAAGAGGATCTGCCTGTCCGTCTCGTCCCGCTCGCTGATGCACTTTTCGAGGCGAATGAGCCGCGAGATGGCGGGATGGTGATAGAAATAATCCTGATTCGGGCGGGAGGCCGTGCTGACGCCGGACTGCGCCGGCATGCAGGCGGTGCTCTCCCGGATGAGGAGCCGGCTGGGCACCGTGATCTTGAGGGCGATCTGCCGGGTGGAGATCTCGCTCTTCATCAGGTAACGCCAGACGGAGAACGCCTGCTCGCCGACATAGTACATGTCCATGGTCATGCTGGTGATGGAGGGGCTGTGGTACCGGCCGATGGCCATGTTGCCAAAGGACGCCACAAACAGGTCCTCCGGCACGCGGACGCCCTGCGTCCTCAGGTAATCCACCAGATACACGGCGATGATGTCGTTCGGGCACACGACAGCGTCGTATTCGCGGGCCACGCCGGAGAAGCTCACGAAGCTGTCCATGGGCTCCTGCTCCCAGAGCCAGATGTCCTTTTCATGGAGAATCATGCCCCATGCGGCAATGGCGCTCATCGCCGCATGATACCGGAAGTTGTCGTTGATGGAGCGCGCGCCGAAGCCCACGAGGGCTATTTTTTTTTGCCGCAGTTGTACAGGTAGTTGATCAGCTGCTGGGTTTCCGTGCGCCGGGAGGGCGTGGCGCAGGAGACGTCGTGGCCGAACTGCTCGGAGTCCGTTCCGGCCAGCACAGCCAGGCGGTCGTTCTCCCGCAGGCGGGCAATCGTCTTCTGAATCAGGGGAAAGCTGGTGCCCGTGACGATCGCAATCTGCGGAAGCGCCGAAAAATCCGTCTGATCGAATTCGGCATCCGAAATCAGCTTGAGGCGCATCCCGCAGCGCCCTGCCGCGGTGCGGATGCCCTGAATGATGTGGGTATACTGCGCGGAGGCAGAGGACTTTTCGTCGTAAAACACCGGAACCTGCTGCTCCTTCATCGGGCGCGCCTCCCTTTCCCAGTCGCTTTCTAAATCATTTTATTATAAACGATTTCCCTCAAAAAATCAAGGTGAAAAGTGTACTTTCAAGCCAGACCGAATTCGCGTTGAAGCGCCGTTGGGCCCTGTACTATACTTTTTTTATCATCCGGAATGAGGAAGGAAATCGACATGAAAAGCTTTGTATGCCTTGCGCCGGACGTGTATCGTCTGGAGGTGACGTTCCCCGGCTGCTGGACGGGCGTTACGCTGGTGACCGGGCGTCAGAACATTCTGGTGGACACAGGCGGCTGCGCGCAGACCGTGGACAGCGACATCGTTCCCGCCCTCGCGCAGCTGGGCCTTGGCCTTGGGGATATCCACTGGCTGGCCATGACGCACATTCACGGGGACCACGTCGGCGGCTGCGCCAGAATGCTTGAGCTCAACCCGCAGCTCAAGGTGGCGTGCTATGCCGGCTCCGCGGACAGGATGCGGGACCCGCTGGCCTACTCGCGCCAGATCCGATCCGTGTTCCCGGAGCACAGCGCCGGAGCGCCCGCCGTGCTTGACGGCGCGGAGCCGGACCTGCTCCTTGAGGACGGGGACCTGCTGGGCGACCTGCAGCTTCTGCACACCCCCGGCCACGACACGGACGCCTGCTGCTATCTGGACAGGCGCACCATGACGCTGATCACCGGCGATTCGCTGCAGCTCAACGGCACGGTTTCGCAGGGCTGCGCGCTGCTGATGGACGCGGAGGGCTACCGCCAGACGCTTTCGCGCCTTGGCGCTCTGGGCATTGAGAACATCGTCTGCGGCCATCCGTATCTGCCGCTGGGGGCGGAGGCCATCGGCGCGGAGGCCTCCCGCGCCTACCTCGAGGCCTGCGTGGCCTGCATGGCCCACGACGAGGGCTTTGTCCACGGCATGCAGGCCGCCGGCGAGGCTGACCCCGTGCGCATCGCCCGCGCGCTGATTCGTGAAGTCGGCGGCAAGGAACCCGGCAAGCTGTTCCTGCCGCTGTATACCGTGACCCAATTCATGCAAAAAGGAGATCATGCCCCATGAAAAAATCCGTTCTGATCACCGGCTCCTCCCACGGGATTGGCGCCGCCTGCGCCATCGCCTTCGCCAAAGAGGGCTATGACGTGGGCATCAATTACCTCCACTCCCCCGACGACGCCATGCAGGTGGCTGAGCAGTGCCGTGCCGAGGGCGCGGACGTGCAGGTCTATCAGGCGGACGTCTCCGTTCACGACGACTGCGTGCGGATGATCCGCGAATTCATCGCGCACTTCGGCAAGATCGACGTGCTGGTGAACAACGCCGGCGGCGCGCTCAAGATGCCCAAGGGCGGCTTCGTGGATATGCCCGTGGAGTACTGGGACAAGCAGATCGACCTGAACCTGAGCTCCGCCGCCTACTGCGCGCAGGAGGCCGCCCGGGACATGATCGCCAAGAACGTCCACGGCGCGATCATCAACATCTCCTCCATCCACAGTCAGGTGACGTGGGTGCGGCGCAAGGCGCTGCCCTATTCGGCCGGCAAGGCGGGCCTCAACATGCTCACCAAGTCCATCGGCGTCGAGCTGATCAAGTACGGCATCAACGTCAACTGCATCGCCCCGGGCCTTGTCTACACCAAGATCATGAGCCGCTACTCCGACAAGGACATCGAGGGCTTCAACCGCAAGATTCCCGCGGGCTACGGCGGACAGCCCGAGGACATCGTGCCCATGGTGCTGTTCCTGGCGGACAAGACCAAGAGCCGCTTCATCGTGGGCCAGACCATTTTCATTGACGGCGGCCAGTCCATCGACGGCGCCATCGACAACATGCTGGAAGACGAGTTCTGATGAATGAAAGGAGATCACCATCATGAAGAAGTACGAAGACATGCGCAGCTGCTGGGAATTTGGCGAGGCCTCCGAGTGCCGTCGCGGCCTGATGCTCGGTATGGGCTACAGCGAGGAGGAGCTGAACCGTCCGCTGATCGCGGTGGTGGACTCGTGGAATGAGTACAACCCCGGCCACGTGCACCTGAACCAGCTGGCCGAGCGCGTCAAGCAGGGCATCCGCGAGATGGGCGGCCTCCCGCTCGAGGTGATGACCACCGCCATCTGCGACGGCATGGTGCTCAAGGACCCCAAGTACATCGAGATTCCCTCGCGCAACTCCATCGCCGATCAGGTGGAGCTGACGGTGGACGGCAACTTCTTTGACGGCATGGTGCTGCTCTCCACGTGCGATTCCATCGTGCCCGGCCACCTGATGGGCTGCGCGCGGCTGGACATCCCCGCCATCGTGGTCACGGGCGGCTACATGCCGCTGGGCACCTTCCGCGGGCAGGAGGTCGTGCACATCCGCGCGCAGGACAAGGTGGGCGCCATGGCCAAGGGCCAGATCGATCCCGAGCTGTATCACGGCCTGATTCAGCACAGCTGGGGCATCTGCGGCGGCTGCACCTCCATGACCACCGCGAACTCCATGTGCATGATGGCCGAGGCGATGGGCATGACCCTGCCCGGCAACTCCTCCATGAGCGCCGTCTCCAGCGAGATCCGCAATCTGGCCTATCACGCGGGCAAGCGCATCATGGAGCTGGTCCGCGAGGGCGTGACCGCCCGGCAGATCATCACCCCCGAATCCATCCGCAACGCCATCGCGGTCGACATGGCGGTGGCCGGCTCCTCCAACCTGATCCTCCACCTGCCCGCCATCGCCCACGAGGCCGGCTATGACGAGCCGTGGTGGAAGGTGTTCGACGAGATGAGCAACACCGTGCCGCTGCTCTCCCACCTGATGCCCGGCGGCGAATACTCCGTCAAGGACTTCGATCTGGCGGGCGGCATGCCGGCGCTGATGAAGAACCTGCTGCCCCGCCTCAACGGCGACTGCATGACGGTCAACGGCCATACCGTCCGCGAGAACGTCGAAAACGCCGTCGTCTACAACGACGACGTGATCCGCTCGCTGGACAACCCCGTGATGCAGGAGCCCGGCCTGGGCGTGCTCTACGGCAATCTGGCGCCGGAGGGCTCCATCATCAAGATCGCGGCCGTGCCGGCGCAGCTGATGACCTTCAAGGGCAAGGCCCGGGTGTTCAACTCCCTGCAGGAGGGCCTGGATGCGCTGCGCTCCGGCAAGATTCACGAGGGCGACGCCTGCGTGCTGCGCTTCATGGGCCTCAAGGGCCGCTTCGGCACCACGGCCTTCACCTTCCAGGAGGAGCTCAAGGGCCAGCCCGCGCTGTACAACTCCTGCGCCATCATCACCGACGGCCGCTTCTCCGGCGGCACCAGCGGCCTGAGCGTGGGCTACGTCAGCCCCGAGGCGGCGCTGGGCAGCCCGCTGGGCGTGGTGGAGGAGGGCGACGAGATCGCCATCGACATCCCCAACCGCAGCATCGAGCTGTGCATCTCCGATGAGGAGATGGCAAAGCGCCTCGCCGCGTTCAAGTGGGAGTTCCAGGGCAAGGATTACCAGCGCTACCTGCGCCTGTTCTCCCGGAATGTCGGCTCCATGGCCAAGGGCGGCATTTGGGAAGTGTGACGATGAAAGCTGCGGATTGCCTGATTCTGGGCGGCGGCCTGTCGGGCTGGATGGCCGCGCGGGAATGCGTGCTCGCCGGCCTGCGCCCGCTGATCGTTCACGATGGTCTGGGCGCGTCCCCCTGGGTGCATGGGTTCAACGTGCCCCTGCACCCGGAGGATTCCACGGCGTGCTTTCTGGCGGATACGCTGACAAGCGGTCAGGGGCTGAGCCGGCCCCCGCTGGCGGACGCCCTGTGCGGCGATGCGCTGGACATCTTTGACATGCTGCAGTCCATGGGGCTTTCCTTCAACCGCGAGGGCGACGGCTATCAGCTGCTCAAGCCCCTGGGCTCCAGCTACCCGCGCGTGGCCTCCATCGGCAACGAAACCGGCACGGCCATCCTGAACGCCCTGCGCGCGCAGCTCAAGGGAAGCGTGGACGAAATGGCCGAGTGCCGCGCGCTGCGCCTGATGACAGAAAACGGCCGGGCCGTCGGTGCGCTCTGCTATAACAGAAAGCAGCAGACGTGGCTGCGCGTGACGGCGCGGGCGGTCGTTCTGGCCTGCGGCGGATACTGCGGCATCTTCCCCGTATCCACCAACAAATGGGACTCCGGCGGCGACGGCCCCGCCATGGCCTACGAGGCGGGCGCGCGCCTTTGCGACATGGAGTTCATCCAGTATGAGCCCAGCGCGGCCCTGTGGCCCGCCTCGCTGATTGGCACCAGCATGATCACGACACTCCTGTTCGAGGGCGCGGTGCTGCGCAACCGGGCGGGCGAGCGCTTCATGCTCCGCTACGGCCCCGAGGGGGAGCGTGTCGGCAAGGACCTGCTCTCCCGGCGGATCGCCGCCGAGGTAGCCGCCGGCCGGGGCACGGAGCATGGCGGCGTGTACTTCGACGCCACGGCCGTGGGCCGCGAGCGGCTCGAATCCGGATACGCCATGTACATGGAGCGCTACCGCCGGGTGGGCATCGACCTGGCTGCCGAATGGATTGAGCTGGGGCCCGCGCCGCACACCTCTCTGGGCGGCGTGATGATCGATGAAAACGGTAAGACCGATGTGCCGGGGCTCTATGCCTGCGGCGAGGTGACGGGCGGCTT
Source organism: uncultured Clostridia bacterium (assembly GCA_945871545.1). The sequence goes on from CAMBWJ010000129.1 coordinate 5,786, forward strand.
GCACGGCGCCAACCGCATCGGCGGAAACGCAGGTCTCGAAACGTTGGTCTTCGGCCGCCGGGCCGGAAGGAGCGCCGCGCGCTTCGCGAAGGAAAACGATCCACTGCCCGCTCAGGAGGAGCCGGTGCGGTATGGCGCGCAGCCCTGTCGGGATACCCTGCAGGCGCTTCGTCAG
>CAMBWJ010000130.1 GCA_945871545.1 uncultured Clostridia bacterium
AGGTCAACGGCGACGGCACGTCCGAATTCCTGTCCCTGATCGAGCCCTGATTGAAGCTCTGTCGCCCGGGAGAGCGCTTCTCCCGGGCACAGCATTTTCAGGCACAATAGAGGAGGGGAATCAATGGGCGTATTTCTGCAACAGCTCGCCAACGCGCTGTGCGTGGGCAGCCTTTACGCGCTTTTGGCCATCGGCTACACCATGGTCTACGGCGTGCTGCGGCTGATCAACTTTGCGCACGGCGAGATTTTCATGATGGCGATGTACATCGTGTTCTACGGCATCGGCCTGTTCCTGCTGCCGTGGTACGTCGGCTTCACGCTGACGATCCTGATCACTGCGCTGCTGGGCGTGCTCTCCGAGCGGCTGGCCTACCGCCCGCTGCGGGACGCGCCGCGCATCTCCGTGCTGATCTCCGCCATCGGTGTGAGCTACTTTCTGCAAAACCTGGCCACGGTTGTGTTCGGCGGCCGCCCGCTGACCTTCCCGGAGGTTGGGCTGTTCACGGATGTGATCAGCCTGGGCGGTGTGAAGATGCAGCGATTGGGCATTCTGGTGCCCGCAATCACGGCGGTGCTTCTGCTTGCGCTGATGTACCTGATCCGGCGCACCAAGACGGGTCTGGCCATGCGCGCCGTGGCGAAGAACTACGACGCCGCGCGGCTGATGGGCATCGACCTGAACCGCACCATCGCAACGACCTTCTTCATTGGATCGGCGCTGGCGGGCGTGGGCGCGCTGATGTGGGGCCTGAAGTACCCCCAGATCAGCCCCACGGTGGGCTCCATGCCGGGCATCAAGTGCTTCATCGCGGCGGTGCTGGGCGGCATCGGCAATACGGCGGGCGCGGTGCTGGGCGGCCTTCTGCTGGGCTTCGTGGAGATCATGCTGGTGGCGGCGTTCCCGGCGCTCTCGGGCTACCGCGACGCCTTCGCCTTTGTGCTGCTGATCGTTGTGCTGCTGGTGAAGCCCACCGGACTGATGGGCGAAAAGACGACGGAGAAGGTGTGATATATGAAGAAAACGAAACGGCTTCACGCGGCGCTGACCCTTCTCCTGCTCGCCATCGTGGCGGCCATCCTCTATGCCATCGAGGGCAACGCCAGCAGCTACGTGCTGCGCATCGCGCGCCTGTGCGCCATCAACATGGTGCTGGCGCTGTCCATGAACCTGATCAACGGCTTCACCGGCCTGTTCTCCCTGGGACACGCGGGCTTCATGGCCATCGGCGCGTACACCACGGCGCTGCTGACGATCCCGGCGGCGAAGAAGCAGGTGCTGTTCATGATCCAGCCGCTGGTGTCCCCGCTGGACAGGCTGACCCTGCCCTTCGGCCTGACGCTCATCATCGGCGGCCTTCTGGCGGCGGGCCTGGCCTTCATGATCGGCCTTCCGGTGCTGCGGCTGCGGGGCGACTACCTCGCCATCGCCACCATGGGCTTTTCGGAGATCATCCGCGTGCTGATCACGAACATGCAGGGCGTGACCAACGGCGCGCAGGGCCTGAAATCCATTCCCGGCAGCGCCAACATCTGGTGGTGCTACGGCGTGGCGCTGATCGTGATCCTGTTCATCGCGCTGCTGACCTCCTCCAGCTACGGCACGGCGCTCAAGGCCATCCGCGAGGATCAGATCGCCGCGGAATCCATGGGCGTGAGCCTGTACTTCCACAAGATGCTGGCCTTCATGCTCTCCGCCTTCATTGCGGCGGTGGGCGGCGGCCTGCTGGCGAGCTACAACGGCACCATCGGCCCCGACATGTTCCGCGTGGCCCAGACCTACAACGTGCTGATGATCGTGGTCATGGGCGGCATGGGTTCCATCACCGGCTCCATCGCGGGCGCGTTCATCGTCACCATCGGCCAGGAGTACCTGCGCGTGCTGGACGGCCCCATCAACCTGGGCTTCTGGAGCACCGACGGCATCAGCGGCATGCGCATGGTGGTGTTCTCGGCGATTCTGCTGCTGATCATCGTGTTTTTCCGCAACGGCCTGTTCGGCACGAAGGAGCTGAGCTGGTCGGCCATCGGACGGCGGCTTCGCAAGATGTCCGGTCACGGGGAGGTGAAGGGATGATGCGCGCGGTACTGGAGGTCAATCAGGCGACGATGCAGTTCGGCGGCCTGATTGCGGTCAACAACCTGAGCATGACCATCGGAAATAACGAGATCGTGGCCCTGATCGGCCCGAACGGCGCTGGCAAGACCACCGCCTTCAACATGATCACCGGCGTGTACAAGCCCACCAGCGGCATGATCTCACTGAACGCACAAAACATCACCGGGCTGAAGCCCAACCGCATCGCGGAGAAGGGCATCGCCCGCACCTTCCAGAACATCCGCCTGTTTTCGCCGCTGACGGTGGCGGAAAACGTGGATCTGGCCCAGCACGTGCGGCTCAAGAGCAACTGGGTCGCCGCCACGCTGCGCTCCCCGCGCTACCGCAGGGAGATGAAGGCCGTGCACGAGCGCACGGACGAGCTGCTGGAGTACATGGGACTGACCGATTTAAAGGGCGAGCTGGCGGGATCGCTGCCCTACGGCAAGCAGCGCAAGCTGGAGATCGCCCGGGCACTGGCGACCCAGCCGAGCCTGCTGCTGCTGGACGAGCCCGCTGCGGGCATGAATCCCTCCGAGGCCGACGAGCTCAAGGAGCTGATCTGCGGCATCCGCGACCGCTTCAACATCGCGATTCTGCTCATCGAGCACCACATGGACGTGGTCATGGGCATCTCCGACCGCATCTATGTGCTCAACTACGGCACGCTGATCGCTTCCGGCACGGCCCGGGAGATTCAGAACAACGAAGCCGTCATATCCGCATACCTGGGGGTGAACGACGATGATGCTTGAATTGCAGGATCTGCATCTGTCCTACGGCGGCATCCGCGCGCTGAAGGGCGTAAGCATTCAGGTGAACGAGGGCGAGATCGTGTCGCTGATCGGCGCGAACGGCGCGGGCAAGTCCACCACGCTGCGCGCCATCTCCGGCCTGGAGCGCGCTCAGTCGGGCAGGATCCTCTACAACGGCGAGGATATCACCGGGAAACCCAGCAAGTACATGGTGCAGAACGGCCTGATCCTGGTGCCCGAGGGGCGGCTGATCTTCCCGGACATGACGGTGCTGGAGAACCTGAAGATCGGCGCATACCTGCGCAATGACCGGGACGTGGAGGCGGACATCCAGCGCATGTACGCCCTGTTTCCCCGCCTGAAGGAGCGCGCCTGGCAGATGGCGGGCACGCTGTCCGGCGGCGAGCAGCAGATGCTGGCGGTGGGACGGGCACTGATGAGCAAGCCGAAGCTGCTGATGATGGACGAACCGTCGCTGGGCCTCGCGCCGCTGGTGGTGAAGGACATCTTTTCCATCATACGGACGATTCGCGACTCCGGCGTGACGGTGCTGCTGATCGAGCAGAACGCCAACGCTGCGCTGAAGATCGCCGACCGGGGCTACGTGCTGGAGACCGGCAGGATCACACTGGAGGGCAGCGGCAGGGAGCTGCTGAGCAATCCGGCGGTGCGCGCTGCCTATCTGGGCAAGAGCTGAGGCGGAATAATGTACAAAACGCGCCGGTGCGCAGGGAGCTTCGTGGACGCAGATGTGCGTCCCGAGGCCCGGAGCGCAGCGGCGCAATTTTTAAGAAAGCTGCATGATTTTTCGGCGCGGATGTGCGCAGGATTGCCGAAAAGATTGCGGCGGCGTGTGAAAAGCGCGCATTTTCAGGGGAGATAAGTTTCGGATATACCAAAACAACAATGTAAAACTTTCAATAAATTGGCGCGCAGGGCATTGACAGAATCGGAATTGAGATTTAATATAGCCTTGTCGATAGAGGCGCATCAAACATCAGTAACGGCACCCGATATGCTGCCAGGCATGGGAACCGCGAAAGGGAATGATGCCGAAGGCGACCGCTGGCAACGGTTGGCCTGGTTGCATGGGAAATACGCATGCAACTGTCGCAGGACTGCGATGAGCTGGAACTGCGGAGAGCTATCTGGATTTTGTTGGTTCCCATGCCCATGGGCAATGGCGCTGCATAAAAAAGATGGCTGATTCGATCAGCCATCTTTTTTCTACGCTTACAGCTCGCGCAGCGCGTCGATGAGCGCGGTCTTGGATGCGGCCTTCTCGTCCTTGCGCTTGATGACGCGGGCGGGAATTCCGGCTACCACGGTGTCGGGCTCCACGTCGCTGATGACCACCGCGCCTGCGGCGACCACCGCGCCCCTGCCGATGCGCACGCCCTCGATCACCACGGCGTTCGCGCCGATGAGCACGTCGTCCTCGACGATCACCGGGGTTGCGCTGGCGGGCTCGATCACGCCTGCGAGCACCGCGCCCGCGCCGATGTGGCAGTGCTTGCCCACCGTCGCGCGGCCGCCGAGCACCGCGCCCATGTCGATCATGGTGCCCTCGCCGATCACCGCGCCGATGTTGATGATCGCGCCCATCATGATCACGGCGTTGTCGCCGATCTCCACCTGGTCGCGGATGATCGCGCCGGGCTCGATGCGGGCGTTGACGTTCTTCTTGTCCAGCAGCGGAATGGCCGAGTTGCGGCAGTCGTTCTCCACGACCAGCTCCTCAATGTCCTCCGCGTGGGCGGTCAGGACGGGGGAGATGGCGCTCCAGTCGCCAAAGACGATGCTGGTGCCGTTGCCCATGGGGAAGGCCTTCACGTTCTCGAAGGGAAGGGGCTTCTTCTCCCGAAGGTATACGCGGACGGGGGTTTGCTTCTTCGAGCTGCGGATGAGTTCAATGATTTCCTGCGCGTTCATGATGTTCGCCTCCAGATCCTGGTTTTGCCGTATATGATAACATCCGGGTGCGCACATTGCAATCACTTTCGGGTAATTTTTGCTTCCGGCGGGGCCGGAGAGGGGAGGTTCAGGATGAAACAGATCGTCGCCGACCGGCGCGCGCTGCACCGGATTCCGGAGCTGGATCGGAGCCTGAAGCGCACGACGGATTACCTGCGCGCATCGCTTGCGCAGCTGTCCTGCGAGCTGCTTTCGCCCATCCCCGGCAGCGTGTGCGCCTGGTTTGACAAGGGCGCATCCAGCGCCATCGCCTTCCGCAGCGATGCAGACGCGCTGCCGGTGCGGGAGCAGACCGGGCTGGACTTCGCCTCCGAAATCCCCGGCAGGATGCACGCCTGCGGCCACGACGGCCACATGGCCATGCTGCTGGAGCTGGCGCGCAGGATCGACCGGATGCCAACGGCGAAGCACAACTTCCTGCTGGTATTTCAGCCTGCGGAGGAGACCACCGGCGGCGCGCGGGACGTGTGCGAGAGCGGGATTTTTGAAGAGTACGGCGTGGAGGCCATCTTTGGCATGCACCTCTGGCCGGATCTCCCCGCGGGCGCGATCGCCAGCCGGGAGAGCGAGATGATGAGCCGCTCCTGCGAGATCACGGCGGAGTTCACCGGAAGATCCAGCCACATCGCCAAGGCGGAGCAGGGGATCGACGCGCTGCAGGCGGGCGTGGAGTTCGTGCAGCGGGTGCGACAGATCGAGGCCGACTGGCCGGACGGCATCCACCGCCTTGCACGCTTCGGCAGGATGGAGAGCGGCAGCGTGCGCAACGCCGTCAGCGGCTTCACCCGGCTGGAGGGCACGCTCCGGGCGTTTCAGGACGAGGTGTTCTACAGCATGCTGGATCGCATCCGCGCCGCAGCGCAGGACGTGGCCGAGGATACCGGCTGCTCCTTCCGCTTCACCACCAGCGAGGGCTATCCCGCGGTGATGAACCCGCCGGAACTGTGCAGGAGGGTGCGCGACAGCGGCGTCGAATACCGGGAGCTGGAGAGACCGGTGATGATCACCGAGGACTTCTCCTGGTACCAGAAGCGCCTGCCTGGCATGTTCTTCTTTCTGGGTATGGGTCCTTCGCCCGCGCTG
>CAMBWJ010000131.1 GCA_945871545.1 uncultured Clostridia bacterium
CCCGTCCAGAATCTCGGACAAAGAAAAACCCTTGCGCAAGACGCAAGGGCGGTGTAAAAACAACCGATCCATTGCGCCTCGGCGAGCGACCAACCGGTCTTACGCATTTCTGCACTCGCTGTCTATGGCACAGAGCCTTTCAAATCCAGCGATCATTATAGCAGAATCCACCCTCCCTGTCAAGGGCGCGCACAGGCCGCAGCTACATTTAACCTTCGGCCCACTATTGCGCTGCCGCAGGGCTTTTCAGCGACTTTCCCCGACCGCCCGGAATCAAACTTCACCGAATATTAACGCAGTTTCCGATTCATTCCCCTTCTATTTTACACGCGCTTGTTGCAAAATGGAAAAACATGTGCTAAACTGCAAAAGATTGAAACTGTCAAACTGTTTATCAATGCAGGAGGAGAATTCCAATGACCAGCACTTTCGAAAAACTGTCTTCCAATAAGGTCAAGCTGAACTTTACCGTCGAGCCCGAGAAGTTTGAAGAGGGCGTCAAGAAGGCCTATCAGAAGATGGTCAAGAAGATCAATATTCCCGGCTTCCGCAGAGGCAAGGCTCCGATGAAGGTCATCGAGGCCCACTACGGCGAGAGCGTTTTCTATGAGGATGCCTTTGACGCGATCTTCCCCGAGATCTATCAGGCTGCCCTGACCGAGCACAATGTGGATGTCGTGGATCGTCCCGAGCTGGATGTCGAGCAGATCGGCCGCGGCAAGGAGCTGAAGTTCTCCGTCGAGGTGTTCGTGCGCCCCGACGTGACCCTGGGCGAATACAAGAACCTGGGCATCGTCAAGACCGTTGACGAGGTCACCGAGGACGACGTGAAGGCCGAGATCGAGCGTGCCCGCGACCGCGCCTCCCGCTGGATCGAGGTCACCGACCGCGCCGCCAAGCTGGACGACCAGGTCAACATCAACTACGCCGGCTTCCTGGGCGAGGAGCAGTTCCAGGGCGGCACCGCCGAGAACCACGACCTGATCCTGGGCTCCGGTTCCTTCATCCCCGGCTTCGAGGATCAGCTGGTGGGCGCTGAGATCGGCGCGGACGTGGACGTCAACGTCACCTTCCCCGAGCAGTACCACTCCGAGGAGCTGGCCGGCAAGGCCGTGGTGTTCCACGTGCACGTCAACAGCATCCGCGAGAAGGAGATGCCCGAGCTGGACGAGGACTTTGTGAAGGAGGTCTCCGAGACCGCCAACACCGTGGACGAGTACAAGGCCGAGATCCGCGAGCGTCTGGAGAGCCAGGCCGAGAACCGCGCCGAGACTGCCTTTGAGAACGAAGTGATCGAGAAGGTCGTGGAGAACGCCGAGGTGGACATCCCCGCGGCCATGATCGAGGATCAGATCGACAACATGCTGCGCGACATGGAGATGCGCATGATGTATCAGGGCATGAAGCTGGACGACTACTTCAAGTACACCGGCCAGACCCGCGAGCAGGTGCGCGAGATGTACAAGGCGCCCGCTGAGGAGCGCGTCAAGACCCAGCTGGTCGTGGCAGCGGTCATGAAGGCCGAGGAGATCAAGGCCGACGAAGCGGAGATCGACGTTGAAATCGGTAAGTACGCCGAGCAGAACAAGAAGTCCCTGGACGAGTTCAAGGCCATGCTGAGCGATGGCGACAAGGAGTACTTCTCCGAGATCGCCTCCCTGCAGAAGACCATCGCCTTCCTGAAGGATCACGCGGAATAAGCATCACCACGCAGGGTTCAAGAGAAAACCGCAAGGGCGCGCTTGAACCGGCGCAACTGAATGAAGCCATCTGAGGCCCGCAGCTGCATTTTCATAGACCTTGCGCTGCGGGTTTCTCATATTCAGCGCCCGATGTGACATATATAGTCATGACGCGCCGGGCGCGAGGTCCCCGCGCGAACCGCCGCCCCGGGAAAGGGGCCGGCGCTCTCCGGGCGGAATTCATCCACGCCGGAGCGGCAAGCGCCGCTTCCGGTGAAATCAATTTACGGGAGGTGTGCCTATGTTTACGGTACCCTATGTCATCGAACAGACCAACCGCGGCGAGCGCAGCTACGACATCTACTCCCGCCTGTTGAAGGACCGCATCATCTTCCTCGGCGGCGAGATCGATGACGACGTCGCCAATGTTGTGGTTGCCCAGATGCTCTTCCTGGAAATGGAGGATCCGGACGCCGACATCATGCTCTACATCAACAGCCCGGGCGGCTCGGTATCCGCCGGCATGGCCATCTACGACACCATGCGCTACCTCAAGTGCGAGGTCGCCACGGTCTGCATCGGCCTTGCCGCGTCCATGGGCGCGTTCCTGCTGGCGGCGGGTGCGAAGGGCAAGCGCCGCGCGCTGCCCCACGCCGAGATCATGATCCACCAGCCCCTCGGCGGCGCGAAGGGTCAGGCCACCGACATCCAGATTCAGGCGGAACAGATCCTGAAGATCAAGAAGACCATGAACGAGCTGCTGGCCCAGAACACCGGCAAGCCCCTCAAGACCATCGAAAAGGACGTGGAGCGCGATCACTACCGCAGCGCCGACGAAGCGCTCTCTTACGGCCTGATCGACGAAATCATTGCTCCGAGGAGATAAAACATCCATGGCAAATCGAGATGACTTCAACAACGGCGGAACGATCCGCTGCTCCTTCTGCGGCAAGACGCAGGATCAGGTGCGCAGGCTGGTGGCCGGGCCCAACGCCTACATCTGCAACGAGTGCATCCTGCTCTGCCAGGAGATCGTGTCCGACGACGTGGACAGCGTGAACGCCTCCGGCGAGATCGAGATCAAGACCCCCCAGGAGATCAAGGAGGTGCTCGATCAGTACGTGGTTGGCCAGGAGGCCGCCAAGAAGGCGCTGTCCGTCGCCGTGTACAACCACTACAAGCGCATCCGCTTCATGGGCAACAAGAAGAACGATGTGGAGCTGCAGAAGTCCAACATCGTGATGCTCGGCCCCACCGGCTGCGGCAAGACCTATCTGGCCCAGACGCTGGCCAAGATCCTCAACGTGCCCTTCGCCATCGGCGACGCCACCAGCCTGACCGAGGCCGGCTACGTGGGCGAGGACGTGGAGAACATCCTGCTGCGGCTGATCCAGAACGCGGATTACGACATCGAGCTGGCTCAGCGCGGCATCATCTACATCGATGAGATCGACAAGATCGCCCGCAAGAGCGAGAACCCCTCCATCACCCGCGACGTGAGCGGCGAGGGCGTGCAGCAGGCGCTGCTGAAAATCCTGGAGGGCACCATCGCTTCGGTTCCCCCGCAGGGCGGCCGCAAGCACCCCCACCAGGAGTTCATCCAGATCGACACCACCAACATCCTCTTCATCTGCGGCGGCGCCTTCGGCGGCATCGAGAAGATCGTCGAGAACCGCATCGGCAAGAAGACCATGGGCTTCGGCGCGGAGCTGCACTCCAAGACCGAGCGCGCCGGCGAGGAGATCATGTCCCAGGTGCGCCCGGAGGATCTGCTGAAGTTCGGCCTGATCCCCGAGTTCGTGGGCAGACTTCCGGTGCTGGTGACGCTGAACCAGCTGGACGAGACCGCGCTGGTGAAGATTCTCACCGAGCCGAAGAACGCGCTGGTGCGCCAGTACGCAAAGCTGCTGAGCTTCGACAACGTGGAGCTGGAGTTCACCCCCGACGCGCTCAAGACCATCGCCCGCCTGGCGCTGGAGCGCAAGAGCGGTGCACGCGGCCTGCGCGCGATCATCGAGGGCGTGATGACCGACACCATGTTCGACCTGCCCAGCATCGAGGGCGTGAGCAAGTGCATCATCACCGAAGCCGCCGTGCTGGGCAAGGAAAAGCCCCAGCTGGTGCGCACGCCCCTGGAGCTGCCCCAGGCCGGAGAGGCCAAGGCCCAGATCGAGGGCGCATAAATATTGTGGCGGGGGAGCATCTCCCCCGCCACTGTTCATTTCCGGGACGGCGCGCTGTCGATCATGTTGCAATCCGCATGCGCATATCTGATCCCCCTTTAAGCGCGGATCGGGCGCATGCCCCGCTGCCTATTCCGCAAGCAGGCTGATTCCGGCAAGAATGCTGTCCATCTCTTCGGGAATGTATTCATCCAGATCATACTCCATGTATTCGGCAAAGCCGTCCGTTACGATCAGCGAAACACACATAATGTCGCTGCCGTGCACCAGGAATGTCATGCCCAGTCCATAGCCCGTTGACCTCTGCACAAAGCTTAGGGTGGAGATTCCCGCAGCGGTTGTCGCAGTCACGCAGTCCGAAGCCGAGTATTTCTGGCTCAGCATCTGTATGATCGCATTTGTCACCGTCTCAACGCCGTACTTCTCGATATACTCCTCGGCTCCCAGGCTATCAGCAGACACTCTCGTAAACATGATCGTCTCGCCGCCAGTGCTCAACACGATCTCATCCTCTGTTTGCGTGTCGATGCTGTAGGAACCCTTCACATCAATCGCATATCCGCCCAGTTCAAAGCCCGGGTTGCTCTCATATCCAAGAAGCGCATTCAACTGCTCCTGCAGATCCTTGATGCTGTCATAATCCAACGAATCCGCAAAGCCGGACACAGGCAGCGTCACCAGTGCAATCAGAAGCAGGATCAAAGCCAATTTCCGCAAAACAATACCCCCTCCACGATCTCTCATGACATAATCTTATCTCAAATTATACAATATTTCGCTACTCATGTCAACGATTCATTATTTATACGATAATTTTAAGTCAACCGCATTCGGCTGTGGATTGCACGGGGGCGCGCTGCATCCGTAGCCGGATTCGCAGCACAGCCGGGAACCAGTTCTTCCAGCCTGTACAAACCGCGAACACAGGGCGCCGAAATGAAGCACGCCCCATCGCTTCAACGCAATGGGGCTTCTTTGACAGTCTGCGGCGTGAAGCACATGCTCCACGCCGCCCTTCATTTTTCAGCTCAGCTCGGAAAGTCCCGTGCACAGCTCATAGTACCGGCCCTTCTGGCGCAGCAGATCGTCGTGGTCGCCGCGCTCGATGATCTCGCCGTTCTCCAGCACCATGATGGCATTGGCGTTGCGCACGGTGGACAGGCGATGGGCGATGACGAAGGTGGTGCGGTTCTCCATGATGCGGTCCATGCCCTTCTCGATCATGCGCTCGGTGCGGGTGTCGACGGAGCTGGTGGCCTCGTCCAGCACCAGAATCGGCGCCTTGCTCAGCGCCGCGCGGGCGATGTTCAGAAGCTGCCGCTGGCCCTGGGACAGATTCGCGCCGTCGCCCTCGATCACGGTGTTGTAGCCGTCGGACAGGCGCTTGATGAAGCCGTGGGCCGAGGCCGTCTTTGCGGCGGCGATGACCTCCTCGTCGGTTGCGTCCAGCCGTCCGTAGCGGATGTTTTCCATGATCGTGCCGGTAAACAGGTGGGTGTCCTGAAGCACCATGGCGATGTTCTTGCGCAGGGTGTCGCGCCTGATGCTGCGCACGTCCATGCCGTCGATGGTGATGCGGCCGGACTCGATGTCGTAGAAGCGGTTCAGCAGGTTGGTGATGGTGGTCTTGCCCGCGCCGGTGGAGCCGACGAAGGCGATCTTCTGGCCCGGGCGCGCGTACAGCGAGATGTGCCTGAGCACGGTCTTTTCCGGCACGTAGCCGAAGGTCACGTCATCCAGCACCACGTGGCCCTCGATCACCGGATCGATGGCGTTCTCCGAATCGGGCTCCTCGGGATTTTCGTCCATGACCTGGAACACGCGCTCCGCGCCCGCCAGGGCGGAGAACACGGTGCTCACCTGCTGGGAGAGCTCGTTGATCGGGCGCGCGAACTGGCTGGCGTAGTTGACGAAGATGGCCAGACCGCCCACGTCAAACCTGCCCAGCACGCACAGCACGCCGCCGATGCCCGCCGTCAGGGAGTAGCTGACCTTGGAGATGTTGCCCATCACCGGGCCCATGATGCCGCCGAAGAACAG
>CAMBWJ010000132.1 GCA_945871545.1 uncultured Clostridia bacterium
TGCGGCGCAGCGCATCATGGAGAATATGCAGGTTACTCCTGCGGAGACCATCTACATCGGCGACAGCGACGTGGACATGCAGACCGGCAGAAATGCGGGCGTGGCCACCGCGTGGGTGTCCTGGGGCTTCCGCAAGCGGGAGGAAATGACCGGCTGCGAGGTTCCCGTCGCCTTCGACAGCCCGGAGGCGCTGCGGGACTGGCTGCTGGGCTGAGCACAGACTTTTCAATAGTTTTGGGGAGGATCGCAAATGCAATCCTCCCCATTTTTCCCGCCATTTTCACTTTCAGGCGTCGATATCCATTTCAAAGCGATAGCCCACGCCCCACACGGTTCGTATGTCCCACTTGTTCCCTTCGTTGCAAAGCTTGGCGCGGATGCGCTTGATGTGGCTGTCCACCGCCCGGGTGTCGCCCAGATAATCGTAGCCCCAGATGCTCTGCAGCAGGTGCTCCCTGCTGAACACCATGCCCGGATTGCTGGCCAGCGCCCAGAGAATCTCGATCTCCTTGGGCGTGCAGGGAACCACCTTGCCGTCGAGCTTGACGATGTAGGCGTTCATGTCGATGTCCAGGTTGTCCACCACCAGGTGGGTGGACTGGTTCTCCGGCCCCATTTCGTGGATCCGGCGCAGCACCACCTTGACGCGAGCCACCACCTCGCGGGGGCTGAAGGGCTTGGCGATGTAGTCGTCCGCGCCCAGCTCCAGTCCCAGCAGCCGATCGAATTCCTCCGCCTTGGCGCTGAGCATGATGATCGGCACGTTGGATTCCTTGCGAATCTCCCGGCACACCATCAGGCCGTCCTTTTTGGGCATCATAACATCCAGCACAACAATATCCGGGCGCGATCTGCGCACCATTTCGAGGGCCTCGTCGCCATCGTAGGCCGAGAGCATCTGGTATTCTTCCCTGCGGAAGTACAGGCCCAGCGCCTCGTGCACGCTCGTGTCGTCGTCCGCCACAAGCACGCGATAGCCGCCGCGATTCTTCTCCATGCGATCGCCTCCCCATTCGAGTAATTCTTTTGCGGGTACACAGTATCAGAAAAATTTGTCGAATTTGTGGCGAAGTAATTGACAAGCTTTCAACACTTCCCCGCCACAAAGCATTTAACCTTGTCCACCCCTAGCTTGCCCCGCATATTTGCCGTTGTTTCGTGGAAAATATACCATGGAAATTTAAATTGGAAATGAATTCCCGCGCTTCTCCGTGCCTTTCTGAAAAAATTGGTGTGCAAAATTGCCGTGCACCGTGCACAGACTAAGCGCGTCGAAGCGACAGAACGGAGGCCGGAATGCGCAAGATACGCAACCTGATCGGAATGCCAGTGATCTGCAGGCGGCAGAAGATCGGACGGCTGGTGCAGGCGGAGCTCTCGCCGGACCTCAAGCGTCTGGAGGGCATCTGGGTGGACAGCGGCCTGCGGGGCACGCGCTACATCCCCGCCGAGCACGTGGGGACCATCGGCCAGGTGGCGGTTCTGGCGGACAACCGGGGCAAGCGCAGGCGCTGCAGCACATCTCCCCTGCTCTACCGGGCGGTGACCACCGACGGCCTGCGCATCGGCGCGGTGGTGGGCGCGGAGATCGACGAGCTCAGCTTCCTGGTGGGCGCGCTGGAGGTCACGCTGGGGCTGTGGGACGATCTCTACGCAGGACGGCTGCGCGCGGAGCGCTACACCGCCGACCCGGAGCGCAGGGAGGTCATCGTCGTCGATTCGGCGCAGGACGATGAAAAGGAGGACGGCCCATGAAGCATGGATCCATGCGCAGCCTGGTGACCGGCATGCTCATCGGCGGCACCGCCGCCACGATGTTCGGCATCATGAACTGGCAGACGGAAAAGAAGTGGAACCAGCAGATTCACAGAAGCGGACGCTGGCTCACGAAAAAGACCGACGAATTCATGAACAAGCTCTGACCCCGCCGGCCTGTGCGCCACTGCGCCGCGCAGGCCGCTTTCCATACCGCCGCACCCGAAGGGAGGGAGTTTCATGCAGCAGCACCGCCTGCGGCCGTTCGCGGCTGAAAACCTCGCGCGCACCATCGCCGTCGGCCTGACAGCGGCGGCAATCGCGCTGCTCTGGGGCGACGTGCTGCTGGGTGCGCTGCGCATCCTCTTCGGCGCGTGCGTGCTCTCCTTCCTGCTCTCGCCTGTGGCCGCGCTGCTGGAAAAGAAACTCAGGCGGCCCCCGGCGGCGCTGATCGCGCTGGTGGGCGTGATTGTGCTGCTTTTGCTTGCGCTGGGCATCCTGCTGCCGCTGCTCTCCCGGCAGGCGACGGGGCTGATGCAGACGCTGCCCGAGGCCTTCGAGCGCCTGCGTGCACTTGCAGAAAGCATTTTTTCAAAGATCCAGGCGCTGATCCCGGGCGTTTCGCTGCCCAAACTCGACCTGCGCGCGGCGGAGAGCGGCTTCGGCGACGTGGCCCGCAGCGCCATCGGCTACGTGAGCAACGTCTCCAACGCCGTCTACCAGCTCTCGCTGATGGTGGTGCTGTGCTACTTCCTGCTGGCGGACCGCGACCGAATCCTGCTGAGAGCAGAGCTGCTGGTTCCCCAGCAGTGGCGACGGAACGCCGTGCGCATGGGCAAGCTGCTGATGCGGGAGCTGCGGCTGTACCTGCGGGGTCAGGCAACCATCGCGCTGGCCGTGGGTGCGCTGGCGACGCTGGGCTTCTTTATCATCGGCGTGCCCGCCGCCCCGCTGCTGGGGGCCATCGTGGGGCTGCTGAACGTCATCCCTTACCTTGGACCGGTGCTGGGCGGCGTCCCGGCGGTGATCCTGGCGCTGGGCGTGAGCTGGCAGCGGGCGGCGCTGGCGCTGCTGGTGCTGTTCCTGGTGCAGCAGATCGACGGCATGGTGATCTCGCCCCGGGTGATGGGCAACATCACCGGCTTCTCCCCCGCGGTGGTGTTGATGGCGCTGTTCCTGGGCTCGCGCATGGGCGGTGTGTGGGGCATGCTGCTGTCCATGCCCGCGCTGATGGCTATCCGAACAGTATATAGAGTTTTTGTTCAAAGGCACGAAAACAATTGAATTTTATGCATCTCTATGTTATAATGGTTGCGTGTGTATGTACACGCAGAAAGGCGGTGCAATATGAACAACAGACTGGGCGAAACCCAAAATTTCCGTCTGCCCACAAATGCACCGGAATCCGCCGCTGAGATCATCGAAGTTGTGTATCAAGCGCTGAAGGCAAAGGGCCACGACCCCATCCTCCAGCTGGTCGGCTACATCATCTCCGGCGATCCGACCTACATAACCAGCTACAACAACGCGCGATCCCTGATCCGCAGGCTGGAGCGCGACGAACTTCTCGAGGAGTTCATTCGCTTCTATGTGGAGGAGCACGACAAAAAGTAAAATGCAAATGATTCAACTTGGCACATCGGGCCTGCGCGTTTCCAAGCTGTGCTTTGGCACGCTCACGATGTCGCCCCTGCAGAGGAACCTGACCCCGGCCGAAGGCGCGCGGCTTTTGTGTCACGCCTACGACCGGGGCGTGCGCTTTCTGGACACCGCGGACCTCTATGAAACCTATCCGCACATCCGCGAGGCGCTGAAATCCGCCCCGGATTATGTCATCAGCACGAAGGCCTACTGCTACGACCGCGAGACCGCCCAGGCTGCACTGGAGCGCGCCTTTCGCGGCCTTGGCCGGGACTATGTGGACCTCTTTATGCTGCACGAACAGGAATCCCTGTACACGCTTCGCGGCCATGAGGAGGCGCTTGTTTTTTTGGAGGAGCAACGTAAGCTGGGCCACATCGGCGCAGTCGGCGTGAGCACCCACTACGCGGGCTGCGTGCGCGCCGTGCACCGCTTCCCCCAGATTCGCGTGGTGCACCCGCTGATCAACCTCGGCGGCATCGGCATACAGGATGGAAGCCGCGAGGACATGGAAGCCGCCATTGCGCACGCGCGGGAGTTCGGCGTGGGCGTCTTCGCCATGAAGCCGCTGGGCGGAGGTCACCTGATGTCCTCCAACCGCGAGGCGCTTCAATATGCGCTCTCCAATCCGCTGCTGGACAGCGTGGCCATCGGCATGCAGAGCATCGAGGAGATTGACGCGAACGTGGATTTCCTGGAGAACCTGCCCGAGGCAGCGCAGCGCCAGGAGCGGCTTCAGCACCGCAGGCGCGAGATGATGGTGCACGACTACTGCGAGGGCTGCGGGAGATGCGCGGCGCGCTGCGGCCAGCACGCCATCACCGTCGTCAACGGCCGCGCGACCATCGACTCGGAGAAGTGCGTGTTCTGCGGCTACTGCGCCCGGGTCTGTCCCCAATTCTGCATCAAGGTGGTGTGAGCATGCGCGTGATCTGTCTGGACGCGGGCGAAAAACGCATCGGCGTAGCGGTGTCCGATCCGCTGGACATCACCGCCCAGGGCGTGGAGACCATCTGGGTCAAGGGCATGGAGCGCGACGTGCAGCGCGTGAAGGAGCTGTGCGATCAGTATGGTACGACCCGCATCCTGTGCGGACTGCCGCTGAACATGGACGGCAGCGAGGGCTTCCAGGCCCAGCGGGTCAAGGAGCTCGCGAATCGTTTGGCGGAGATGGGCTTTGAGATCCGCTATCAGGACGAGCGGCTGACCACGAAGCTGGCCACCAGCGTGCTGCTGGAGGCGGACGTGCGCAGATCCCGGCGCAAGGACGTGGTGGACAAGCTGGCCGCGACCTACATTCTGCAATCCTTTCTGGATGCGGGCGGATGGAAGGAAGCCGCCCTGCCCGGAAAAGACGATAAAAAACGCTTTCAAAGTGAGGTTTGGCATATGACTGAGAACAACGAGTGGAACCAGGACATGGGGATCGATCCGGAGAATCTGGTGGAGCTGGTGGACGACGAGGGCAACACGGTGCACTTTGAGCACCTGATGAGCCTGGAGCACAAGGGCAAGGTGTACATCTGCCTCGCCCCCGCAGAGCCGATGGAGGACGTTGAGGAGGACGAGCTGGTCATCATGCGCATCGAGCAGGATGAGGAGGGCAACGACTACTACACCACCATCGATTCCGAGGATGAGCTCAACGAGGTCTTCGAGAAGTACTGCGAGCTCGCCGAGGCCGACGAGGAGGAATAAGGAATTCCTTCATTTATAACAGCGTCCGTGCATGCAGATGTGCGGGCGCTGTTTTCGCATGTACAGCAAAGCTCCCGGCCATGGTGGTCGGGAGCTTACTTATAATCTTATTTCTTCTTCATGAAGCTGGGCACATCCGGGGTGAAGCCGCGGCGGCTCTGGGTGCGGGACTCGGGCGAGTCGTCGCTGTACACGCGCTGGCGGCGGGGCTGCTCCTCCTCGGCGTACTCGCGATCCGGCTCCTCGTAGCGGCGCGGACGGGGCGCTGCGGAGGAGGAACGCTGGCGGCGCTCGAAGATCGGAGAGACCTCCTCGTCCTCGTAGCTGCGGGCGGGGCGCTCGCGGCGGGGCGCAGACTCGTCCTCGTCCAGGATGGATCTGGTCTCCGCCTTGGCCTTCTTATCCACCGCGAAGGGAGTCTTTTCAAAGCCGGTGGCGATGACGGTGATCTTGACCTCTTCCTCCATGCTCTCGTCGATGCCCGCGCCGAAGATGATGTTGGCTTCCTCGTCGGCGGCGGCGGTGATGAGCTGCGCGGCCTCGTTGATGTCGATGATGGAGGTGTCCGGGCCGCCGGTGATATTGATCAGCACCGCGCGTGCGCCGTCGATGGAGGTCTCCAGCATCGGGCTGGAGATGGCCATCTTCGCGGCCTCGACCATGCGGTTCTCGCCCTTGCCGTAGCCGATACCCATGTGGGCCAGGCCCCGGGACTGCATCACGGTGCGCACGTCGGCGAAGTCCAAGTCGCTCAGGGACGGCACGGCGATCAGGTCGGAGATGCCCTGA
>CAMBWJ010000133.1 GCA_945871545.1 uncultured Clostridia bacterium
TCGACCTCCAGCCGCCGGCTGTGCATGGAGGTGCTTCAACAGCACGGCATTGTGTTGAGCTTTGAAGAGGTGGTTCGGGAGCTGGAGGGTTACATGCACCGGCACTACCTCTATGACGCCCATGAAAAGCCCCGGGTGGGGGAGTATCTGGCGAAGCTGCGGGGCGCGGGCATTCCGATGTGCGTGGCCACCGGTTCGCCGCGGCAGTTCGCCCGGGAAGGTCTGACAAGGCTGGGGTTGGCGGAGAACTTTGAGTTCATCACCGATGGCTATGAGTTCGGCATGGACAAGCACGATCCGGCCTTCTTCCGCCTGATGGCGCAGAAGCTGGGCGTGGAGACAGGGGAGATGTGCGTGTTCGAGGACGCGCTCTACTCCATGAAGGCCGCAAAGACAGCGGGCTGTCCGGTCATGGCCATCCTGGACCCGGCGTATCAACACGACTGGGAGGAGATCAAGGCGCTCTCCGACCATTGGTTCACAAGCTACAGCGAGTTGCTCTAACCCAAAACGAAACCCCGGCTGCATTCGCAGTCGGGGTTGATGTATGCATTCATCAGGCCTGCTCGGCTTCCTCCTCGGCGGGCTTGGGCACCACGCGAACCTCGGTTGCGCGGCGCTTCTCCGCCTTTTCCACGGTCACGATCAGGTTGTCGCACTCGAAGCTGTCGCCGGCCTTGGGGAAGCGTCCCAGCTCCTCACGCACCCAGCCGTTGACCGTCACCGGATCGTACTCCTTGTGGATGTCGAACAGCTCCAGCATGTCATCCAGATTTGCACCGCCATCCACCAGATAGCCGCCGTCCGGCAGTGCCCGGTACTCCTCCACGACCTCGTCGTGCTCGTCCCAGATTTCGCCGACCAGCTCCTCGAGGATGTCCTCCATGGTCACGATGCCCTGCACGCCGTCGTACTCGTCCACGACCACGGCCATGTGGCTCTTGGTCTTTTGCAGCAGCTTCAGCAGGTCGGAGACCTTGGTGTTCTGCATCACGTAGGTGGGCGTGCTCATCAATTCGCGCACCGGAACCTTGCCCCGGTTGGCGTAGAAGTCCTTCTCGTGCAGGATGCCCACGATGTTGTCCACCGTTTCCTGATACACCGGTAGGCGGGAGTACCCGCTCTCCTGAAAGAGATCGGAGATCTCGTCGTCGCTGGCCCCCAGCTCCATGGCCTGAATCTCCACGCGGGGTGTAAGGATTTCCTCCACGTCCACGTCGGTAAACTCGATGGCGGACTTGATCAATTCGCTCTCGTGCGCGTCGATACCGCCCTCGTTTTCAGCCTCCTCGACGATGGTGATCAGCTCCTCTTCGGTGTAGCCCCGGTCCTCCGCAGGCTTTACCACCTTGCCGATCAGCTTCTGCCAGCAGCCCAGCAGCCAGTTCAGCGGCGTGAACAGCTTCGTCAGCGCAAACAGCACCGGATAGAACTTCATGGCGATGGTTTCGGCATGCTCCTTGGCGATGTTCTTGGGGGTCACCTCGCCCACCAGCAGGATCACCACCGTGATGACCAGCGTGGAAACCGTCACGCCCTTGTTGCCCAGCGCCCGCACAAACAGCACGGTGGCCAGCGAGGACGCGAGGATGTTGACGATGTTGTTGCCGATCAGGATCGACGAAAGCAGGCTCTCATAGCGCTCCGCCAGCTTCAGAACCTTGGCGGCCCGCGCGTCTCCGTCCGCAGCCATGCGCTTCATGCGCACCAGATTCAGCGATGTGTAAGCCGTCTCCGACGCTGAAAAGAACGCCGAACAGATCACCAGAAAAACCAGTGCAATGATGGTACTTAAATCGCCCGTGTCCATTTAGGACCTTCACTCTCCCTTTTCTTCATTCCCGTCATACTCGTGCAGCAGCTTCATGATGGTCTCATCCTCGATGAAGACCTGCTCAATCAGGTCGCGGCACGCCGCATAGGCCGAATGAGGCACATAGAAGCTGTAGACCTCGCGCATCATGCCCACCTGGGCCGCAAGCGCGCCGCCGACCATCCCCTGCTTGTAGTAGGGAATGCCGCTCTCTGCAAGGATCGGCTCCACCAGCATGGCCTGCATGGCCGTCAGCACGATCAGCAGCACCGGTTCGTTGTCCTCCGGCGCGCGCAGATGCTTCCGGCTGCCGCACTTGGGGCAAACCTCCGTGCAGAGCACGTGACATCTGGTGCAGATCATATGCAAATCACCTCATTCTATGCCATTATACACAACGAACGTTAAACCAGTATGAATTGTGCGTCTGAATGTGGAAAAGGCAGGCAATTTGCCTGCGCAAACTGCCTGCCTGAAATTGGGTTTCTTGGGGATTATACGCCGCGGCGCTCGTTGCGGAGCTTCTCGGCGGTGGTGGGATTGGTCACGCGCACATGGCCCGGCAGCGGAACGATCTTTGCATCGATCGCGTCCAGAATCCAGCTCGGCTGCGGGAAGAAGGCCTCCTCCAGCTCGTGTGCGGGGGTGATCCAGTTCCTGGAGGCCACAACTGCCGGCGGGGCATCGAGCTCGTCGAACGCCATCTCGGTCACGTTGCGGGCGATTTCGGAGGCGAAGGAGCCGCGCTCGCAGGCGTCGGTGACGATCACCAGGCGGCCGGTCTTCTTGACGCTCTCCAGAACGGTCTCATAGTCGAAGGGAACCAGCGTGCGGGCGTCGATGATCTCGGCCTCCATGCCGTACTTCTCCTTCAGCTCGTCGGCGGCCTTCAGCGCGCGATACAGCACCGCGCCCATGGTCAGGATGGTGATGTCCTTGCCGGCGCGCTTCACATCGGCCTTGCCGAAGGGGATCTCGTAGTACTCCGCCGGAACGCCGCCCTCATGGAACTGCTCGCCGACGTCGTAGATGCGCTGGGACTCGAAGAACACGACCGGGTCGGTGCCCACCAGAGCGGAGGCCATCAGGCCCTTCGCATCGTAGGGGGTGGCCGGGAAGGCGATCTTCAGGCCCGGGATGTGGGCGGTCAGGCTGGTCCAGTCCTGAGAGTGCTGTGCGCCGTACTTGGAGCCGACGGACACGCGCAGAGTCACGGGCATCTTGATGATGTCGGCGGACATGGCCTGCCACTTCGCCATCTGGTTGAACACTTCGTCACCGGCGCAGCCGAGGAAGTCGCAGTACATCAGCTCGACCAGTGCGCGGCCGCCGGCCATGGCGTAGCCGACTGCGCTGCCGACGATGGCGGACTCGGAAATCGGGCTGTTGAACAGGCGATGATAGGGGAGAGCCTCGGTCAGTCCGCGATAGACCGCGAACGCGCCGCCCCAGTCACGCACGTCCTCACCGTAGGAGACGAGGGTGGGATCCTTGTAGAAGCGGTCGACAATGGCCTCGAACAGACCGTCGCGCAGCTGGTACACCTTGTTCTTGGAGACGGGCTTGCCGTTCGCGTCGATGCCGAAGCGCTCCTTCTTGGCGATGGCCTGCACGCGCGGAATCTCCTCCATGGGGATGTTGACGTCCGGCTCCGCGTCGGAGAAGGCCTCGACGTGGCCGTTGGTGAACATCATGTCGGCGATGGCGTCGGGATCGGCTTCCAGGTTCATACGGGGAGAGATCTCCTCGTCAATGGCCAGCTTGAAGTTGCGGAAGTTGACTTCCTTGACGTGCTCGACGATCTTGTCCAGTTCCTCGGCGGTGGCAACGCCCGCGTCGATCAGCTGCTGGCGGTACGCCGGGATCGGATCCTGGGCCTTCCAGGCTTCGATTTCCTCCTGGGTGCGGTAGGAGCTGCTGTCCGACGGGGAGTGGCCGCAGAAGCGGTAGGTCACGACGTCGATCAGCACCGGGCCCTTGCCCTCTTCGGCGATCTTCTTCTTGCGGCCGTAGCACTCGATCACGGCCAGGGGGTTGAAGCCGTCCACGCGCTCGGCGTTCATCTGATTGGGATTGAAGCCCGCGCCCATGCGCGCCGGGAAGTCGTAGGCCATGGTCTCGCCGCGGGTCTGGCCGCCCATGCCGTACTGGTTGTTCAGGATGGTGAAGATGACCGGCAGGCCGCCCTTCATGTCATCGCGCCACAGCTCGGTGAGCTGGCCCATGCCGGCCATGTTCAGCGCCTCGAGCACGGGGCCGCGACCCAGGGAACCGTCGCCGATGTTGGCGATGGCAACGCCCTTCTTGCGGTTGACCCTCTTGTACAGCGCAGCGCCCATGGCGATGGTGCCGGAGCCGCCGACGATGGCGTTGTTGGGATAGATGCCGAAGGGGGTGAAGAAGGTATGCATGGATCCACCGAGGCCGCGGTTGAAGCCGGTCTCACGGGCGAAGATCTCTGCCATTGCGCCGTAGAGCAGGAAGTCGATGGCCAGATCCTTCACGGTGGCGTGGTCGAACTTCTCCACGACCGCCAGGGTCTTGCCGTCCAGGAAGCTCTTCATGACGTTCATCAGTTCCTCGTCGGAGAGCTTCTCGATGGCGGACAGGCCCTTGGCCAGGATGTCGGAATGGGCGCGGTGGGAGCCGAAGATCATGTCCTCAACGTCCAGGTGGAAGGCCTCGCCGACGGCGGCGGCTTCCTCGCCGATGGACAGATGGGCCGGGCCGGGATGGTTGTAGGCCACGCCGTTGTACTTGCCGTTGATCTTGATCTCATTGATCATGGTCTCGAACTCGCGCAGGGTCAGCATGTCGCGATAGATGTTCAGGAACTGCTCGGTGGTGAAGTTGCCGAGCTCGTCCTTCACGGTCTTCTGATACTGATTGCAGGGGATGTCCTCAAAGTGGATATAACCGGGCTTGCGCATCTCATTCGGATCTACGAACAGCTGCTTGGACATGTGCATGCACTCCTTTATGTAGTTGATCGGATGGCACCGCCGGGAACGTTTGCCCCCGGCGGGCGAGTTTTATAATCGGTGCCGGTTGTTCCCCGGCGACGTCCCGCTTGCTTAGCCCCTGGCCAGCAGCAGGGTGAAGTTCTCGAGGTTCTTCTTCAGGTCGACCAGGAACTTGGAGGCGGGGGTGCCGTCCAGCGCGCGGTGGTCGTAGGTCAGGGACAGACCCATGCTGGGATAAGCCTTGATCTGGCCGTTCTCCATCTTGAAGGCGTCCTTCATGGCGCAAACGCCCAGGATGCCGGTCTGCGGCGGGTTGATGACGGGGGTGAAGCTCTCGATGCCGTACACGCCCAGGTTGGAGACGGTGAAGGAAGCGCCCTTGAGGTAGTCGGGCTTGATCTTGCCCTCCTTGCACTCCTTGGCCAGCTTCTTGACGGTGTCGGAGATCTCCTTCAGGCTCATCTTGTCGGCGTTGAAGATGGTGGGAACCATCAGGCCGCGGTCGGTGTCAACCGCAACGCCCAGATGCACGCCGCGGAAGTACTTCATGGTCTTGCCGTCGTCGATCAGGTTGGCGTTGAGGGCGCGATGCTCGGGCATGGTCAGCGTGCGGGAGACCACGTAGAGCACGATGTCGTTGATGGAGATCTTGTCCATGCCGAAGGCTTCGCCCTTGGCCTTGTACAGCGCGCGGGCCGCCTTGATCTCGGTGGCGTCGCAGGTGAGGCTGTGGGTCAGCTGCGCCATGCTGCTCAGGGAGGCGACCATGGACTTGGCGATGACCTTGCGCATGTTGCTCATGGGCTCGGTGTAGCTGTCGTCGCAGGGCACGCCCAGCTCGACCGGAGCGGCAGCCGCTGCCGGAGCCTCGGCCGCAGCCGCTGCGCCGACGATCTTGCCGGCGTCGATCAGAGCCTGCACGTCGCGCTCGATCACGCGGCCGTCGGGGCCGGTGGGCACGACCTGGGACAGATCGGCCTTGCTCTTCTCCGCCAGCGCCTTGGCGCGCGGGGAAATCTTGATCTTGCCCATGACCACGGGGGCCTCGGC
>CAMBWJ010000134.1 GCA_945871545.1 uncultured Clostridia bacterium
ATTCACCGGCGGCTGGTCGCGGCTCTTTCAGAGACGCGACTGCTTTGGTAAAATCGCTTCTTTGCAGATTTTGCGACCGGAATCCGCAGGATTCAAGCAAAATCTGGTAGGGGTGGTCGTGGCGGGGGAGCTTGCTCCCCCGTCCACCTTATTCAGCGCGTGGTCTGCTCCTGCTCCAGCTTCATGATCAGCTTCACGCGCTCGGCGTGGCGGCCGCCCTCGTGCTCCGTCTCCAGGAACGCATCCACGATGGCCTCGGCCAGCTGCGGGCCGACGATGCGCGCGCCGAAGGCGATCATGTTGCAGTCGTTGTGGGCGCGGCACATCTTCGCGCTCACGGGCTCGGACACGCAGGCGCAGCGGATGCCGTGCACCTTGTTTGCGGCGATGGAGATGCCCACGCCGGTGCCGCAGATCGCGATGCCGCGCTCCGCCTGACCGGAGATCACCGCCTTGGCCACGTCCTCTCCCCGGCAGGGATAGTCGGTGCGCTCACCGTTGTCCACGCCCAGGTTCAGAACCTCGTGACCCTTGTCCTGCAAATACTTCACGATGTGGTGCTTCAGCTCATAGGCCGCATGGTCGTTTCCGATGGCAATCTTCATATGGAAATCCATCCTTTCTGTGAATTACACGCTTCGATCTGTGAACAATATACATCCCGCACCGCCGTTTGTCAACCGCAGCTGTCAATTTTCCCAGCCGACTGCGGGTTGACAATGCGCGCCCGGAGGGTCTACAATAGATGCAACCACACAAAGGAGCGTTTTTCCATGAAAAAGCTGGCCGCTATCCTTCTCACCCTGCTGATGTGCCTGACCAGTGCCCTTGCCCTCAGCGGCTCCGGCTACCCCGCCTACGACGGCGCGGTGCTGCCCGACGACGCCTTCGGCGCAAGCTTCGGCGGCGAAAGCCTGCTGCTAGGCTTCGATCCCGCCCCGGAGTTCTCCGGCCGGATGGACGGCTCCCTCCAGCTGAGCTTCTACGCCTACGACGCGAGCGGAGAAACCTGTCTGGAGCTGTATCTGCTGCTGCCGGAGAACCCGGTCGCGGGCGAACCGGCCTTTGCAAGCCTCTACCTCTACGAGGGCGACGCCAGCGGGGAGACGCTCTACTTTGCGTCCGAGAAGGACGGCGCGGCCCTGCCCACCGGCTCGAGCCTGAAGCTCGAACTGGAGCAGGTGGATGCCAGCGCGGACGCGATCTCCGGGCGCGGCACGCTGGAGGCCACGCTGCTGGCCTACCGGAACAACCTGCCCACCGGCGAGACGCTGACGCTCAACGACGCGCGCTTCTCCTTCACCCTGCCGCTGAATGCAGGCGCGCAGGACGGCGCAGCGCCCGCCTTCACCCTGCCCCCGGACTACGCCCGTGTGTGACAAACGAATCCAATTCAGAAAGGAAGCCTCTACATGAAAAAAATCCTCGCTGCCGTTCTCATTCTCACGCTGCTGCTGAGCTGCGCCAGCGCCGAAGCACTGCGCGTCGCCGCACTGAAGGGTCCCACTGCCATGGGCATGGTCAAGATGATGTCCGACGATGCCGGCAGCAGCTACACCTTTGACATCTATGCCGCCGCCGACGAGATCACGCCAAAGCTGGTGCAGGGCGAGCTGGACGTGGCTGCGCTGCCCGCGAACCTGGCCGCCGTGCTCTACCAGCGCACCGGAGGCGAATTGCAGGTGCTGGCCGTGAACACCCTGGGCGTGCTGTACATCGCCGAGCGCGGCGACAGCATCCATTCCGTGTCCGACCTCAAGGGCCGCACGATCTACTCCGCCGGCAAGGGCTCCACGCCGGAGTACGCCCTGAACTACATTCTTCGCCAGAACGGCCTGGAGCCGGGCGTGGACGTGACCATCGAGTACAAGTCCGAGCACGCCGAGTGCCTTGCGGCGCTGATGGCCGACGCAAGCGCCTGTGCCATGCTGCCCCAGCCCTTCCTGACCATCGCCATGACCAAGGCCGATGACATGCGCATGGCGCTGGATCTGACCCAGGAGTGGGATGCGCTCCAGGCAGACGGCGGCAGCGCGATGATCACCGGCGTGGTGGTTGCCCGCCGCGCGGCGGTTGAAGAGAACGCCGAGGCCATCGATATGTTCCTTGCCGACTACGCCGAGTCCGTCGCCTACACCAACGCTGACGTGCCCGGCGCTGCGGCGCTGATCGGCGCGTACGACATCGTGACCGCAGAGGTTGCCGAGGCCGCGCTGCCCGCCTGCAACATCGTGTGCATCACGGGTGCGGAGATGCAGCAGAAGCTCTCCGGCTATCTGGAGGTACTCTTTGAACAGGATCCCGAATCCGTGGGAGGCGCGCTGCCCGATGCGCAGTTCTACTACGTTCCGGAAAACTGATGTGCAATCGCCCCGGGTCGCAGTCCGGCCCTGGGCGATTGCATTCTGGCTGCTCCTGTGGCAAATCGCCGCCATGGCGGTGGGGCGGGACTTCCTGCTCGCCTCGCCCGTGACGGTGCTCTTGCGCCTCTGGGAGCTTCTGCGCACCGCCGCGTTCTGGTCGGCGGCGCTCCACTCCGCAGCGCGCATCCTGCTGGGCTTCCTGCTGGGCGCGCTGGCGGGGGGGATCTGCGCGGGACTTTCACTGAAGTGGCGGCGCGTGCGGGAGCTGATCGCCCCGCTGCACGCGGTGCTGCGGGCGATCCCGGTGGCCTCCTTCGTGATCGTGGCGCTGATCTGGGTACCCTCCCGGAACCTCTCCGTGCTCATCAGCTTCCTGATCGTGTTCCCGCTGATCTACGCCGGGACCCTGAACGAGCTGGAGCGCACGGACGCAAAGCTTCTGGAGATGGCGCGGCTGTTTCGCATGAAGCCGCTGCGCAGGCTGATCTACCTGTACCTGCTGCCCGCGCTCCCGGCGCTTGCAAACCTCTGCGCCACGGCCATGGGCATGGCCTGGAAGTCCGGCGTGGCGGCGGAGCTGATCTCCATTCCGGCGGGCTCCATCGGCGAGAGGCTGTACAAGGCCAAGGTGTACCTGATGACCGGCGAGCTGTTCGCCTGGACGCTTATGATCGTGCTGCTGAGCGCCATCTGCGCCCGGCTGCTGCGATCTATGCTGCGCCGCCTCGCCGCGCGCCTGGAGAGGATGTGATTGTATGGACATCGTTCTCAGCAACATCTGCAAGTCCTTCGGCGAAAACCGGGTGCTCGACTGCCTGAGCTGGGCCTTTCCCGGCGGACAGATCAGCTGCGTGCAGGGGCCGTCGGGCTGCGGCAAGACCACGCTGCTGCGGCTCATCGCGGGGCTGGAGAAGCCCGACAGCGGCGAGATCCGGGGCGCGGAGGGCAAAAAAATCAGCGCGGTCTTTCAGGAGAACCGGCTGCTGGAGAACCTGACGGCGGAGAAGAACCTGCTGCTGACGGCCCGGTCGGGCTTTACGCGGACGGATGCGCGGGAATTGCTCAATGATCTGGGCCTCTCCGGCGCGGAACAGCGCCGCACATGCGAACTCAGCGGCGGCATGCAGCGGCGCGTGGCGGTGGCCCGGGCGCTGGCTGCGGACTACGAGCTTCTGCTGCTGGACGAGCCCCTCACCGGGCTGGACGGGGCACTGCGGCTGCGCGTGCTGCGGCGCATTCAGGCCGATCTGAACGGCAGAACCGCCGTCTGGATCACCCACGATCCCGACGCCGCCGCCCTGCTGAACGCCCCGGTGCTCCGGCTCGATCTGCCGAAGAATTGACCTGCATACAAAGGGAGCTGTCTCAAAGCAGGGAGAATGCTTGAAACAGTCCCGCGTAACCGTAGGGCGGGGTGCCTTCACCCCGCCGCGTGAAATCGTGGAGCTGTCTCGAAACAAAAAGAATGTTTTGAGACAGCTCCTTCACTTTTACCGAAACCGCACGCTGATCTCGCCGGAGTGCAGCGTTTTCACCTCGCCGTCGGCGGTTCGGATGACCAGGCTGCCCGCGTCGTCAATGTCCACGGCGGTGGCAGGATAGCGCTCCTCGCCCCGCAGCACCTCGATCTCCCGCCCGATCACATTCGATCTTCTGCGGCTCTCCTCCATGAACGCGCCCATCTCCAGCTGGGGATAGAGGGCGTTCATTTCGTTGATGAGCTCGGCGGTGAAGCGGCTGCGCAGAACGCGCTTGCCGCAGGCGTTGGAGATGGAGGTCGCCTTGTCCGCGAGCTCCTCCGGGAAGTCCATGAAGCCCACGTTCACGCCGATGCCCACCACCACGTACTGCATCTGGCCGCTCTCAAAGTCCAGCCCCGCCTCGCAGAGGATGCCGCAGGCCTTCTTCGGCCCCAGATACACGTCGTTGACCCACTTGATGGAGGCCTGCACGTCCGCGACCCTCTCCATGGCCCGCGCCACGGCCACCGCCGACATGCTGGTGATCATCACCGCGCGATCCGCCGCAAGCTGCGGGCGCAGGATGAAGGACATGTACACACCGCTGCCCTCGGGCGAGTAGAACGCGCGCCCGAACCTGCCGCGCCCCAGCGTCTGCTGCCCCGCAATCACCACCGTGCCGTGAGGCGCGCCCTGGGCGGCCAGCTCCTTGGCCCGGTTGTTGGTGGAATTGATCTGACTGTGCAGCTCGATGGGCGTGCCGATTGCGCCGGGCCTTCTGTAATGCTCGATCTCGGCGACGCTCAATATGTCCGCGCCGCCCGCCAGCCAGTAGCCCCGGTTCGTGGCGGCCTCCACGGGGTAGCCCTCGCCGCGCAGCTGCTCGATGGCCTTCCACACCGCGCTGCGGGACACACCCAGGCGGCGCGCCAGCTCATTTCCCGAGATGCACTCCTGCGCGTCCAGCAGCGCGCGCAGCACCTGTTCCTTTGTTGAAGTCTGTGCCATAAAACAAACCCTCCGCATGCAATATAGCACGCGAAGGGCTCGCTTGTCAATTCAATTTTCCCCGCTGGAATCCTTTCTCCGGTCGCGCTCCATGCGGGAGAAGGCGCAGCCGCAAAAGTCCTGACGGTACAGGCCGTATTCCTCGGAGAGCGCGCAGGAGCGCCGGTAGCCGTCCCTCTTCTTGAAGTCGGAACAGAGGTACTTCACGCCGAACTCCTCCGAAAGCGCCCTTCCGATGGCGTTCAGGCGCTGTTCGTCCTTCAGCGGACTGATGGACAGCGTGGTGGTGAAGTAATCCGCGCCGATGCGCTTTGCATACTCCGCCGTGCTGCGCAGCCGCATTTCAAAGCAGATGCCGCAGCGCGCGCCGCCCTCGGGATCGCCCTCATGCCCGCGCACGAGCTCATAGAAGCGCTCTGGCTCGTAAGGGCCCTCCTCAACGCGCAGATCATCGGCCAGCGGCATCTGACGCACCAGCCGCTTCTGCTCCTCCACCCGGTGCCGGAACTCCGCCTCCGGGGAGATGTTTGGGTTGTAGTAGTACAGCGCGATGCGGAAGTGCGCGTTCAGGCGCTCCAGTACGGCGCTGGAGCAGGGCGCGCAGCAGCTGTGCAGCGCAAGCAGCGGCCGATCCCCGCGTGCCTGAATGACGCGCAGCTCCCTTTCCATCTCAATCTGATAGTTGATCTTCGGCATGCGTCTCCTCCGCAGCGACAAGCTCCGCATCGATGCGCTCCGCACCGCCGGACTCCGCATCCTCCGCTGCATCCTCCGGCTCCACGGGCACGGTCTCAACAGCCTTCTTCGGCAGCACCAGTTCTACCCGGCGGTGGAGGTTGACCACCTCGAAGCTGCGGTCGCAGTCGCCGCGTTCGCCGTCCAGTGTCCACTCCACGTCGCTCTCGGTCTCGATGGTCAGCCGGTCGGCGGTGAAGAAGTGGATCATGTCGCAGGGCAGGTCGGAGCTGCTCAGGGCCATCAGGATCC
>CAMBWJ010000135.1 GCA_945871545.1 uncultured Clostridia bacterium
CGGCGGCCCCAGCTGAACACGCGGTTGTAGTAGCCGCTGGAGAGGTTGCTGACGATGACCTTGCCCGCGCCGGAGGAAGCGTGGATGAACATGCTGCTGCCCAGGTAGATGCCGGTGTGGTCGCACAGGTCGCCGTCGGACACGGTGTTGAAGAACACCAGATCGCCGCGGCGCAGGCTGGAAATCCCGGAAAGCTTCGGGCGCTCGTCGTTGTAGCCCTCGGCATAGGCGGTGCGCTTCAGGGTCACGCCGATCTGCTTGAAGCAGTACTGGGTCAGGCCCGAGCAATCGAAGGTGGCGGTGCCGGTGGCGCCGAACACGTACTTCTTGCCCAGCTGGTTCTGAGCCACGTAGATCACATGCTCCAGCTTCTGCGCGTTGGACATGCCGCTGTTGAAGCTGCTGGTGGTGGATTCCAGGCCGGCAGGCATGCCGCTGACGCTGGAGGAGCCGCCGTAGGAGCTCTCCTTGTAGTCCGCAGCCTTGCTGCCGCTGGGGAGCTTGGGCGCGGAGGCGGAGTAGAGCGCGCGGATGGTTGCGCTGTCGGCCACGCCGGTGGTGCTGCCGCCCGCTGCGGTCTGGAACAGCTTGATGGCCGAGGCCGTGGTGGAGCCGTAGCTGCCGTCCACGCTGGAGCTCTGGCACAGGTAGCCCAGAGCCAGCAGGCGGTTCTGCAGGCGGGTCACGTTCTCGCCGGAGCTGCCGTTGGTCAGGCTGGCGCTCAGCAGGGGAGAGGCCGGGGCGTTGCCGGAGTAGAGCACGCGCTGGGTGGCCACGTCGGCGATGCCGGTCTGTTCCATGCCGCAGGCGGCCTGCATGCGCTTGAGGGCGGTGACGGTGTTGGCGGAGAAGTTGCTGGAGGGCACGCTGTCCAGGTAGCCCAGGGACAGCAGGGCGTTCTCCAGGGTCTTGACCGCGTCGCCGCTGTCCTCGTTCTTCAGCTCAGCGTAGCTTGCGGGGCTCAGATCGGAGCGCAGCATGTAGCCGGTCTTGCCGCTGACCTTCACCTCGACCCACTTGGAATCGTAGCCGTAGAAATCGAGGGTGTCGCCCATGGACAGGGTGATGCTGGCGGCGGAGGTGGATTTCTTTGCGTAGGCCTTCGCGCTGGCGCTGACGACGGTGCAGCTGCCCATGGCGCTGCTGTCCGTCGCACCGCCGCCCAGCTCGCTGTTCTTCGTGAGCGCGTTGGCGGCGCAGTAGCCGTAGTTGCCGTTGAGCTCGATGTAGGCCCAGCTGCCGGAGACCTTTAAGAGGTTGACCTCCGCGCCCTTCTTGAGCGTGCCCAGCTTCTTTGCGGAGCTGCTGGCGCTCTGGTACACGGTCACGCTGGAGGCGGTGACGGTGGCGGGAACCGAGGAACCCGGATCGAAGGGATTCTCAGGGGTCTCCTCCGCCGCGCCGCCGGTCTTCTTCTGCAGGCCCTTCAGCGCGCAGAAGCCGTACTTGCCGCTCAGGCTGATGTAGGCCCAGTCGGCGGTGTAGGCGTGCACGGTGACGGCCTGTCCGGCCTTCAGCGTGCCCAGCTTCTTGGAAGAGGTGCTGGCGCTGGCGTACACGGGCAGGGTAGCGCTGACGACCACGGCCTCGACGGTCTCGATGGTCACGGAGCCGTTGTTGGTCGCGGTGGAGCCGGAGCCGGCCAGATCGCCGGTGGAGTTGGAGCTGTCGCCGTCGGGCAGGAAGGGATCCGAATCACTTTCAGAGCTGCCGGAACCGGCGCTCTGCAGGCAGGACAGGAAGGTGTAGCCCACGTTGCCGTCCTTCTCGATCATCGCCCAGTCGCCGGAGGTGGCCAGTATGTAAACGGAGGTGCCCTGCTTCAGCGCAAGGCTCTGGCTGGAGGTGTCCGGGCTCTGGTACACGCGGCCCGCAGTCTGCACGGTGGCGGCGGTGGCAAAGTCCTTCACGGCAACCAGCGCGCCGAGCCTGGTGTACATGGTGTAGCCGCCGTAGCGGATGCGCGCAACCTCGCCCTTGATTCCGGTGACGGTGACCACGTCGTAGCGCTCCAGATCGCCCACCTTGCGGGTGAGGGATGCGTCGGCGTAGGCGGCCACGTCGTCCGTCACCGCTGCGGAGTAGCTCTCCGCCAGCGCGGGCGCGCCGGGCAGCAGCATCAGCAGCATCAGCAGAAGCGCCGTGATCCTCTTGAATTTGCAGCATTTGTTGTTCATCTGGTTTCCCTCGCATTGTGCTCGATTCCTGCGCCCCGGGGGCGCGATGCAGCGGGAGGACAGAATCCTCCCCGGATATGGGAATAAATATTCGCTGCAAAGCACAAAAAACCTGCAAAATGAAATGTAAAAGTAGTTTGGCTGAATTATGACCGTAATATGTCTGTAATAATATGCAACATCTTTGGCGCAAAACAGGGCTGCGACGGGGCGGAAATCGCGCATCGCAGCCCTATGTACGGCGAAATGTTAAGAAATTATGCGACCGGATGGTCGATGGTCACCACGGCGAAGTAGTCGCCCTCGAGGGCGCGCACCAGCTTGGAAATCTCCTCCCGCACCTGCTCGTCGCTCTGCGGGAATTCGTAGGGAATCACCGCGTCGAAGATCACGTTGGTGTGGGTGGGGCCGGGAACCATGCGGAAGTCGTGGATGGAGACGTCCGGGCTGATGGCCTCGTGGATGCGGTTCTTGAGCAGCTCGCGGGTGGAGGTGATGAGCGCATCGTCGGTGGAGATGGGGTCCATGTGGATCACGGCGCTGCAATTCAGCTCGTCCTGCAGGTCGCGCTCGATGGTGTCGATCACGTCGTGCAGGGCCATGATGTCGCCGCTGGAGGGAACCTCGGCATGCAGCGAGATCATCACGCGGCCCGCGCCGTAGTCGTGCACGGCCAGGTCGTGGATGCCCACCACCTCGGGGTAGCGGTTCACGATGTCGGCGATGCGCTGCACGAACTCGGGGTCGGGAGCCTGGCCCAGCAGGGGATCGATGGTGTCCTTGGCGGCGTTGTAGCCCGCCCAGAGGATGACCAGCGACACGATCGCGCCGGCCCAGCCGTCGATGTTCACGCCGGTGAAGCGGGCGATGAGGGTGGCGGCCAGAACCATGGTGGTGGCGCACACGTCGGAGATGCTGTCGGTGGCGGTGGCCAGCACGGCGGCGGAGTTGATGCGCTTGCCCACCGCGCGATTGTACAGCGACATGTAGAGCTTGACCAGGATCGAGCCGATCAGGATGCAGATGGACAGGAGGCTGAAGTCCACGGCCTCGGGGTGGAAGATCTTGGTGACAGAGCTCTTGGCCAGGTCGAAGCCCATCATCAGGATGACGAAGGACACCACCAGGCCTGCGATGCACTCGAAGCGGCCGTGGCCGTAGGGATGGTCGCGGTCGGGCTTCTTTGCGGCCAGCTTGAAGCCCAGCAGGGTGATGATGGACGAGCCCGCGTCGGAGAGGTTGTTGAACGCGTCGGCGACGATGGCGATGGAGCCGGTGAGCGTGCCCGCCAGGTACTTTGCGGCGAAGAGCAGCACGTTCAGGAAGATGCCCACCGCGCCGCAGAGCACGCCGTAGGCGCGGCGAACGCCGGGGTCGGAGGTGTCCGCGTGGTTCTTGATGAAGAGGCGGGAGAGGATGGAAATCATGGAAATGCAAACCTTCCTTCATGTGGCGGAGAGCCGGGATAGTTCATGAAATGCGCCAGTGCTCAGCTGCGTGCCCTTCGGCGGAGCTGAAAGTGCCAGCACAGCGGGATCAGGTACAGGAAGCAGGCGAAGGGCAGCGAGCGCACGTCCAGCCCCAGCATGCCCATCGGCACGCTGCACGCGATGCACCAGGGAACCAGGCCGGAGATCGTGACCACGGAGTTCTCGATGTCCAGCATCAGATCGATGCGGCCCTGCTGTGTGTCGGGGTAGTTGCCGCCCATGCACTGGCGGCACATGATGATGCCGATGGTCTGGTTGCAGAACACGCAGGCGGTGGCGATGCTGGTGAGCACCATCGTGGGAAAGCGCCCGATGCGCCCGCAGAGCCTGCGCAGCGCGCCCTCGACGCTGGAGAGCATCTGCGTGCCCTCGAAGATGCCGGAGCAGCCGCTGGACAGAAGCAGGATGCACACGATCTCCAGCATGGACTTCACGCCGCCGCCGGAGAGGATGGAGGTCAGCTCTTGATCCTTCGGGACGTAGCCCAGCAGCATCATGCGCAGCGCGTCCATGAGGGGCGACTTTTGCAGAATCAGCGTGAGGATCAGCGAGACGAGCACATCGATGGCCATCACGTACTTGATCTTCATGCCCGCAAAGGCCAGCACCAGCAATAGAATCGTAGGCAGCAGGCACCACGGCGAGAGCGCAAACTCCGACTGGAAGCGCGTGAGCAGCGCGCTGTCCACCGCGCCGGGCCGGTTCCACAGCGAGAGCGCGGCGTAGATGAGCACGCACAGCCCCAGCGGCAGCAGGGCCGAGGGCATCATGCGCTTGAAGTTCTGACTCGCGTCGGTGCCGGTCTCGTTGGCCACAAGGCTTGCGCTGGATGCGGCGGGGGAGCCACGGTCGCCGAAGTACACGCCCGAGAGGATCGCGCCGCCGGCGATCACCGTGGACACGCCGCTGGCTCGGGCGATGGTCATCAGGATCACGCCGATGGTTGCCGCCACGCCGAAGCTGGTGCCCAGGGCGTAGGACATCACGGCGGACAGCAGAAACGCCGCCAGAATGAACAGCTGCGGCGGAATCAGCCGCACGCCGTAGTAGGTGAAGTAGGCGATGGTGCCGCTCTGCCGCCACAGCGAGGTCAGGCAGCCGATCAGCAGCATGATGACCACCACCATGCGCGACGACCACATGCCCTTGCCTACCATGCCCAGGATCGCGCGCAGGGAGAAGCCCCGACGCAGCGCCAGTGTTCCGAAGGCGATCAGGCCCACGATCAGCGGCAGGATCATCGTCACCCCGCAGGACAGGCTGAGCGCCATCGCAGCCACAAAGAGAGCAAAGCAGAGCAGCAGTTCCATTTTAT
Organism: uncultured Clostridia bacterium; assembly: GCA_945871545.1. Next base: position 4,983 of record CAMBWJ010000135.1, read on the forward strand.
GCCTCCAAAATGCGTTTAACGCCCATTATAGGTCTATACCCCGCAGAATGCAAGCTGCGCAGTGTTATCTTTTTCCAGCGCATGGATTGCATAATGATGTAATGTCATGACAAAATTTCGCGAAAAGGATTGCAGGAAGCGGAAAAATGTGTCATAATGGAAGCAACGAAGGGCTGCGGTGCGCAGCGGTTCAAATGAAAATACAAAATGGAGGGAAACGATATGGATGTTATGGAGAGACTGAAGCGGTCGGCCATCGTGCCGGTGGTGGTTCTGGACGATGCGAAGGATGCGGTCGCCACGGCCAACGCCATGGTTGCCGGCGGCGTGGACGTGATGGAGATCACCTTCCGCACGGCGGCGGCTCCGGACGCGATCCGTGCGGTGGCGGAGAACTGCCCGGACATGCTGCCCGGCGCGGGCACGGTCATTACGCTGGAGCAGTGCAAGCGCGCCATCGAGTGCGGCGCGAAGTTCATCGTCTCCCCCGGCTTTGACGAGGAAGTGGTGAAGTACTGCGTGGACAATGGCGTGGCGGTGTGTCCCGGCTGCGTGACCCCCACCGAGATCATGGCGGCGATGAAGTACGGCCTGAAGGTGGTCAAGTTCTTCCCGGCGAACGTTTACGGCGGACTTTCCGCGATGAAGGCGCTGTCCGGCCCCTTCGGCGGCGTGCAGTTCCTGCCCACCGGCGGCGTGAACGCCAAGAACATCGGCGAATACCTCGCCGCGCCCTACGTGTTCGCGGTCGGCGGCAGCTGGGTCTGCCCGAAGGCGGACATCGCGGCCGGCAACTTCGAGAAGATCACCGA
>CAMBWJ010000136.1 GCA_945871545.1 uncultured Clostridia bacterium
TTCGCGCCGCCGCCGATGACGCGCATTTCCTCCACCGGAAGGCACTCGCGCATGATGTCCAGTATGCCGGCCAGGCCATAGGACACGCCCTCAAACACCGCGCGGGAGAAGTGCCGCCGGTCGTGATCGGCACTGATGCCGAAGAACACGCCGCGCGCAAGGGGATCGAAAATCGGGCTGCGCTCGCCCGACAGGTAGGGCAGGAATACCAGACCGTCGCATCCGGCGGGAACCTCCGCAGCCAGGCGGTTCATCGCATCGATGCCCTCCGGCGCATAGATCTTCTGCGCCCAGTCCACGGAGCGGCACACATTCTCCACCGTGCCGAACACGCAGCAGTGGTCGCCATCCAGCGAAAGGATGCTGAACACCCGGCGCTGCGCATCCAGATAGGGTGCGTCCATGTTACAGGCAATCCAGCCCGTGGTTCCCAGGCTGCAATAAACGTCGCCCGTGCGCGCGATGCCCGCGCCCACGTTGGCGCAGCAGCCGTCGCCGCCGCCTGCCACCACCGGTATGCCCTGCTTCAGACCGAGCTGCGCCGCAGCCTCCGCAGTGAGCTTTCCGATGACCTCCGTTGAGGCGTGCAGCGCGGGGAAGCGATCCGCCTCCAGGCCGAAGTCCTGAAACACCTCCGTCAGGTATTCCTTTCTGCTGATGTCGATGAGCATGCCGTGGGACGCATCGGAGTAATCCGTGGTGTCCAGATTGCCCGTCAGGCGGAAGTTCAGGTAGTCCTTCGCCTGCAAGAAGCGCGCCGTCCGCGCGTAGATCTCCGGGCGCTTGCGCTTGATCCACATCGCCTTGCACAGCGACGCGGCGGCGGTCAGCACGTTTCCGGTCAGGCGATAGATGCGATCCAGGCCGATGTGCGCCTCCACCTCCGCAGCCTCGTCCAGCGCGCGGTTGTCCGAGTGGATCATCGATGGCGTCAGAGGCTCGCCCTTCGCATCCACCGGCAGCAAACCCAGCATGTGCGCGCTGATGCCGATGGCGCACACATCCTGCGCACCCTCGGGATTGATCTCAAACAGTCTGCGCACGGCAGATACAGCCGCGTCCCACCAGTCCTGCGCGCGCTGCTCGGCACAGTGCGGCGCGGGGTAGCGGGTCTCGTACCGCTGCGCGGCCTCGGAAACGATCTTCAGCTCTGTGGAAACCAGCGAGGCCTTCACGCTGCTGGTGCCCACATCCAACGCCAGTATGTATGCGCTCATCTTGTAACCCTCCGTGTGTAAAATTCACTTGTACTTGCAACCATTATACCGCGAATCCGGCGTTTTGATAAGCCCCCTGACGCAAGTTTCTTTGACGGAAGCTTGACATTCTTCCCCGCATCGTGCTATACTCCATTCATCAATATGGGAGGCAGACCGATGCGCAACACTTCCTGCTGAATCGTTTGAACCGCAGTCTGGCGGCACATTCCACCCGGAATGCGCCCGCTGCGGCATGCAGGAAAGTTTGTTCATCGCTCCACCTCCCGCTGTACCCGCCCTGCATCGCGCAGGCGCGGCCGCTTCATGCAGGTTTGGGAGTCCGAAAAGACAGCTTTTCCGGACTCCCTTTCTTTGTCCCCATCGGGCGGTGGGCCCATCAAAGGAGGAATGCACGATGTCAATCATTCAGATCGATCATCTGAGCTACCGCTACCCCGGCAGCAGCGATGCTGTCTTTGAAAACCTGTCCTTTCAGCTGGACAGCAGCTGGAAGCTGGGACTGATCGGCCGCAACGGACGGGGCAAGACCACGCTGATGCGGCTGCTGACGGGCGAATGCGACAGCGGCGGCGCGATTCGCACCGCCGTACAGTTTGAATACTTTCCCCGCACGGTGTCCGACCCCAGCCGGCCTGCGCTGGAAGTGCTGCGGGATATCTGCCCCGCTGCGGAGGAGTGGGAGCTGGTCTGCGAACTCTCGAAGCTGGGCCTGGAGGGCGACGTGCTGGAGCAGCCCTTCTCCACACTCTCCGGCGGCGAACAGACCCGATCCCTGCTGGCGGCGATGTTCTTAAACGAGGGGCGGTTTCTGCTGATCGACGAGCCGACGAACCACCTGGACGCCGACGGGCGCGCGCACATGGCGGACTACCTGCGGCGCAAGCGGGGCTTCATCCTGGCGAGCCACGACCGGGCGCTGCTGGACGGCTGTGTGGATCACATTCTGTCCATCAACCGCGCGGACATCGAGGTGCAGGCCGGCAACTTCAGCTCCTGGCGTCTGAACTTCGACCGGCAGCAGGCCTTCGAGCAGGCCCGGGATGCGCAGCTGCGCCGGGAGATCGGCCGCATGAAGGATGCTGCGCGACAGTCGGCGGACTGGTCCGACCGCGTGGAGGCCACAAAGGGCGTGCGGGTGGCCGGACTCAAGCCGGACAAGGGGCGCATCGGCCACAAGGCGGCGAAGATGATGCAGCGCTCCAAGTCCATCGAGACCCGCCGGGAGCAGGCCATCGAGGAAAAGACAGCGCTGCTGAAGAACACGGAGAAGGCAGAGCCGCTGAAGCTTGCGCCGCTTGCCCACCACGCCCAGCGCCTGCTGGAGCTGCGGGACGTGCGCATCCATTACGACGATCGTCAGATCTGCGGCCCACTGACGCTTGAGCTGACACAGGGCGAACGCATCTGTCTGGAGGGCCGCAACGGCAGCGGCAAGAGCAGCCTGCTGCGGCTGATCCTGGGCGAGACCGTGCCCTACGAGGGCCGGATCCAGCTCGCCTCGGGGCTGATCGTCTCCTACGTGCCCCAGAGCGCCGCGCAGCTGCGGGGTTCGCTCTCCGATTTCGCCCGGGAGCGCGGCGTGGACGGAACGCTGCTGCGAACCATCCTGCGCAAACTGGGCTTCGAGCGCGCGCAGTTCGAGCTGGACATGTCGGAGTTCTCCCAGGGCCAGCGCAAAAAAGCCCTGATCGCCGCCAGCCTGTGTCAGCAGGCCCAGCTCTACCTCTGGGACGAGCCACTCAACTACATCGACATCGACTCCCGCCTGCAGATCGAGGAACTGCTGCGCACAGCCCAGCCCACGATGCTCTTCGTGGAGCACGACGCGGCCTTCCAGCGCGCCGTCGCCACGCGGACGCTCCGGCTGTGACGCGCGGCTTGCAATCCAGCGACCTCTGTTGTATAATAATCTCTGGAATATCGCGATGGAGGCAGACAATATGCAGTTCAACAGCGAACAGCTTCTCTTATACGCAGTCACCGACCGCGCATGGGTCGGCAGACAGACGCTGCTGGAGCAGATCGAGGACGCTCTGGCGGGCGGTGCGACGCTGATTCAGCTTCGGGAAAAGGATCTGGACGCGGAGTCCTTTCTGAACGAGGCCGTGCAGGCGCGCGAGATCTGCCACCGCCACGGCGTGCCGCTGATCATCAACGACAACGTGGACGTGGCGCTGAAGGCCAATGCGGACGGCGTGCATGTGGGCATCGAGGACGCGCCCGTAAAGGAGATTCGCCGCCGGGTGGGTTCAGATTTCATCATCGGTGCGACCGCCAAGACCGTGGAACAGGCGCAGCTGGCCCAGGAATCCGGCGCGGACTATCTGGGCGTGGGTGCGGTGTTCCCCTCCCCCACCAAGCTCAGCGCCATCCGCATCACCGGCGAGCAGCTTCGCGCGATCTGCGCAAGCGTACACATCCCCGCGGTGGCCATCGGCGGCATCAGCAGGGAGAACGCCCGGGTGCTCTGCGGCTGCGGCGTGCAGGGCATCGCGGTGGTCTCCGCCATCTTCGCGGCCCAGGACATTCCCACCGCGACCAAAGCGCTCAGGCGCGCCGCGCTGGACGTCGTGGGCAGGTAAGGCCACTCTCCAACGGAAGCAGAAAAGCACTTGCATCTCTCGGGATGCAAGTGCTTTTGTTGCGTCAGTCGCAGAGCCTGATAACGGCGACGCCTGCCGCGTTCGGGCCGGTGTGGCAGCCGATGCTCAGCGACAGCGGGTCGTAGATCACCTCTTCGCCGGGGAAGGCCGCGCGGATCATGTCCACCCAGGCCTGCGCCTGCTTCTCATCCAGGAAGGTGCCCGCCGCAGCCAGCTTCAGCTGCCCCCTGGGCACGGAGGAGAAGCGCCCCTCGATGTCCTGCCGGATGTGCTCGATCATCCGCTGCTGGGCGTGCTTCATGCCGCGTACCTTGTCGCAGGCATCCAGGCGCTCGCCCTGTATGGTGAGGATCGGTCGAATTCCCAGCACCGTGGCGATGGCCGCGCCCGCCGCCGTCACCCGGCCGCCGCGCTTGAGATACTCCAGGGTGTCCACGGCGATGTAGATGCTGGCGTTGTAGGCCTCCTGATCAAGCCGTTCCTTGATCTCACTGGCGCTGAGGCCCGACTCCGCCAGGCGAATCGCGTCCAGCACCGACAGGCGCTGGGGCACGGAGATGCGGTGGTTGTCGGCCACCTGCACCCGCCCGCCATAGTCCGCTGAGAGCGCAATCGCGCTGGCGCAGGAGCTGCTCAGGCCGCTGGACATGGGAATGTACACCAGCTCGTCGTAGCCGCTGCCGAGCGCCGCGTCCCAGGCGCGGGTCACCTCCTCCGGCGAAGGCATCGCCGTAGTGACCTGCTTTCCGGAGAGCAGGCTCTCATAGAACGCATCCATGTCGATGTCCACGCCCTCGAAGTAGGTCTGTGCATCGATCAGCACCGGCATGGAGACGCAGAAGATCCCCAGCTGCGCCGCCTCTGCGGCATTGATTCCGCTATTGCTGTCTGTCACGACGGCAACCCTGTGCGGCATCTGTCATCATCCTTCCAATCTGCGATTTTGCACACGAATTGTTCCCTGCACGGCGCAATCCCATTGCATTTTCGTCGCACAGGACCTATAATACTACTATGTATTGTAACATGTGAATGTTACGCACGCAACGTCTGCGGCCGAAGCTGTGACAGATTTGGAGGTTTTGTTCATGAAAAATAACCATCCGAGCGCCAGCAACCGCCTCGCGCGGGAGTGCATGGTCACGGCGCTGATGCAGTTGCTGGAGAACCGTCCGCTGTCCACCATCACCGTCTCCGAGCTGACGGCGAAGGCAGGCGTCTCCCGCATGACCTTCTACCGGAATTACAGCAGCAAGGAGGACATCTTTGCCCGGCACCTCCAGGACATTCTGGAGGAATACCGCGCGGAATCCGTCTACCTGCACATCGGCGAGCGCGCGTACAGCTTCCCGCATATGCTGCACTGCTTTCAGTACTTCAATGCGCACCGGGATTTTCTGAACTGCCTGTTCCAGAGCGGACTCTCCGGCCTGTTCCTGAGCGCCCTGGAGGATTACGTGCTCTCCCGCTGGCAGACCGACCCGAACGACCCTGCGGAGTACTATGCCCTGCGCGCCTTCTCCGGCGCGCTGTTCAGCGTGTACATCGCCTGGTCCAAGCGCGGTGCGAAGGAGACGCCGGAGCAGATGGCCGAGATGCTGAGCCGCTACTGGGCGCGTTCCGAGGATCGCGCCCAGTGATTTCTCCTCATTGTGCGCACCTCGCGCTTCGGTGAGGGGCGTTTCCGCTGCTGGCCGGCGACGCGTAAGGTCAGAATCGGCGTCCAGGACAGCTTGATGCCGCCCGCCGTGGAGCCATGCCGATGCGTATCATCGGGAACATGAAGCCAATGGTGGACTTGGGCTTTCCGGCGCAGCGCTTCCTCCCCATGCAAAAATCCTCCGGGTGCAAACCTCCTTACTCCCTGCGTCGCA
>CAMBWJ010000137.1 GCA_945871545.1 uncultured Clostridia bacterium
GGCAACGTGACCCACCGCACCCTGTGCCTGGGCGCACCCGGCAACTTCCTGTCCGACGCCACCGAGGACAACAGCAACACCGGCATCATCTTCCAGTTCACCATCCGGCAGAAGGACGACTTCTCCGGCTACGAGATCACCGAGCCCTGCTACGTCCCCACCTGCGTGCTGCGCAGCGAGAAGGAGGGCGGCGGCTATGACTACCGCACGCTGGCCATCGGTCAGTGGCTGGAGACCGCGCCGGAGGGCATGAGCTACGCCGACCACAGCAAGCTCAAGGAGCTCTGGGCCACGGTGCAGGGCTACATGGGCGCCGACGTGGCCACCGTCATCGCTGAATAAGATGCTTGAATCCCAGCCCCGGAGCGCATGCTTCGGGGCTTCCTTATTGACCGTCGAATCCGGAATTCCTACCTATATAATGAGAAGGAGTTTGTCCAAATGAAGCTCAGCGACCTGCTGCTCTCCTGGTACGATCAGAACGCCCGTGAGCTGCCCTGGCGTGGCGCGCGCGACCCCTACCGCATCTGGCTCTCGGAGATCATGCTCCAGCAGACCCGCACCGAGGCCGTGCGCCGCTACTACGCGCGCTTCCTCGACCGCTTCCCGGACGTGTTTGCGCTGGCTGCGGCCAGTCAGGACGAGGTGCTCAAGCTCTGGGAGGGCCTGGGCTACTACTCCCGGGCGCGGAACCTGCACGCCGCGGCAAAGGCCGTCGCAGCAGATGGCGGGCGCTTCCCGGACAGCGTCGAGGGACTGCAAGCCCTGCCCGGAATCGGCCCCTACGCCGCGCGGGCCATCTCATCCATCGCCTACAACATCTGCGCCCCCGCTCTGGACGGCAACCAGATGCGCGTGCTGTCCCGCTGCTTTGCCGTGGAGCGCACCCTCAAGACCCCCTTCGATCTGGAGGAGGAGGCCCTGTCCTGCATCAGCCGGGAGCGCCCCGGCGACTATAACCAGGCGCTGATGGACCTCGGCGCTTCCATCTGCACGCCGAAGCGCCCCCGCTGCGACCTCTGTCCCCTCTCCCCCATTTGCCGCGCCCATGAGGAAGGCGAACCGGAGCGCTATCCGCTGCGACCCGCGCCCGTGCCCAAGCGCGAGGAGGCGCGCACCGTGCTGCTGGCCTTCACGCCCCGTGGCGTTTGCATCCGCCGCCGGGCCGAGGGCGGTCTGCTGGGCGGGCTGTACGAGTTTCCCTCGGCGGAGGGCCATCTGTCTGCGGAAGCCGCTGCGCAACGCCTGACGGAGCTCGGCTTCACCAACCCCACCGAAGCGCAGATTCTTCCCCCGGCAAAGCACGTGTTCACCCACCTGATCTGGCGCATGCAGGGCTTCGCCTTCCGCTGCGACGCAGCGCCGGAGGGCTTTGTCGAGGCGGACGCGGACGGCCTGCGCGCCCACGCCCTGCCCAGCGCCCTGCGGAAGTACCGGGAGATCGCGCTGGATCTGCTGGAAGAAATGGGCTGAAGCATCTTCACGCAATCTGCATTGAAAGCTGCAATAGAATGTGCTAGAATGAGTTATAATCTCCAAAAATGAATCGCAAATGAGGTGTTCATTCATGTACGCAATCGTAAACGGAAGAATCGTGCTGCCGGACCGCCTGGAGGAGCATGCGGCGCTGCTGTACGACCGCAAAATTCTGGGTATGGTCGCCGAGAGCGAAATTCCCGCGGAGGCCGAGCGCATCGACGCGCAGGGCAACTACGTGATTCCCGGCCTGCTGGACATGCACATCCACGGCTATCTGGGCGAGGACGCGTCCGACGGCTCCTTCGACGGCATCCGCACCATGGCGGAGGGCGTGGCGAAGAACGGCGTGACCAGCTTCCTGCCCACCACCATGACCGTCTCCTACGACGAGCTGCGCGCGGCATTTGCGCAGATTCGCCGGGGCGTGGAGGAATCCGCGAAGGACAGCTGGCAGGGCGCGCAGATTCTTGGCGTGAACGCCGAGGGCCCCTTCATCAACCCCGGCAAGAAGGGTGCGCAGGCGGGCGCGAACATCCGTCCCGGCGACGCGGCCTTCCTGCAGGAATATCTGGACATCATCCGCGTGTTCACCATCGCACCGGAGATGCCCGGCAACCTGGACTGCATCCGTGAGATGGCAGGCAAGACCCTGATCTCCATGGGCCACACCGCCGCCACCTACGCCCAGGCCGAGGAGGCCATCGACGCGGGCGTGGGCCACGTGACCCACCTGTTCAACGCCCAGACCCCGCTGATGCACCGCGATCCCGGCGTGGTGGGCGCTGCGCTGACCGACGATCGCGTCAGCGTGGAGCTCATCGCCGACACCTTCCATGTCAACGCCCACCTCTATCCCCTCGTCACCCGCATGAAGGGCAACAAGCTGGTGCTCATCACCGACTGCACCCGCGCGGGCGGTCTGGAGGACGGCGAGTACAGCCTGGGCGGTCAGCCGATCTTCGTCAAGGGCATCGAGTGCCGCCTGGCCGACGGCACCATCGCCGGCAGCGTGCTCAAGCTCAACCGCGCGGTGCGCAACCTGCTGGACTACACCGACCTGCCCGTGTGGGAGGCGGTCAACGCCGCCAGCCTGAACCCGGCAAAGCGCATCGGCGTGGACGGCTGCAAGGGCTCCCTTGAGACCGGCAAGGACGCGGACATCGCCATCGTGAACGAGAACTTCGACGTGCTGCGCACCATCGTCGGCGGCCGCAGCGTCTACACCGCATAAACGGAGGGAAATATGAAGCTGAAATATCCTGCCCTGCTGGACCCGGACTTCCAGCCCATGGAGCTGGTGCTCCGCGACTACGAGGAGCGCGTGCGCAGCAGCGCCCACCAGAGACTGAGCATCGCACTGGAGCGCCACAAGGGCTACTGTGAGCGCTTCGACTTCGACATCCTCCAGGACGGCCTGGATGACGAGACCAACTTCGCCATCGTCGAGCGCTACATCAAGACCCTGCTGTGGGTGTTCGGCGGCTGGAAGATCCACGTCAGCGGCTCCCGACCGGTGTACGAGTACCTGCGCGCCGCCTACACCCGCGAGGGCCTGCGCAAGTTCGACGTGTGGTTCATGGGCGACCGCGTGTACGAGCGCGAGTTTGAGGTCGCCTACTGGGAGAATCCCGACGACATGCCCGCCACCAAGCACAGCGCCAAGGCCGTGGGCCGCCACCTGGACGGCTGCCGCATCGGCTTCGACGCGGGCGGAAGCGACCGCAAGGTCAGCGCCGTGATCGACGGCGAGACCGTCTACTCCGAGGAGGTCGTCTGGCATCCCAAGACCCAGTCCGACCCCCAGTACCACCTCGACGGCATTCTGGATTCCTTCCGCACCGCGGCCTCCAAGATGCCCCGCGTGGACGGCATCGGCGTGAGCACCGCGGGCGTGACCATCGACAACCGCATCAAGGTCGCCGCGCTGTTCATCAAGGTCTCCGAGGAGGACTTCCACAGCCGCGTGAAGGACATCTACCTCACCGCCGCGAAGGCGCTGGGCGAGAACGTGCCCATCGAGGTCGCCAACGACGGCGACGTGACCGCCCTGGCCGGAGCCATGGATCTGAACGAGAACGGCATCCTGGGCATCGCCATGGGCACCAGCGAGGCCGGCGGCTACGTGGATCCCAACGGCAACATCACCGGCTGGCTGAACGAGCTGGCCTTCGTGCCGGTGGACTTCAACCGCGACGCCGCCGTGGACGAGTGGAGCGGCGACTACGGCTGCGGCGTGAAGTACTTCTCCCAGGACGGCGTGATCAAGCTGGCCCCCGCCGCCGGCATCGAGCTGGACGAGGGCCTGACCCCCGCCGAGAAGCTCAGCGCCGTGCAGAAGCTGATGGAGCAGGGCGATCCCCGCGCCGCGAAGATCTACGAGAGCATCGGCAGCTACTTCGGCTACACCCTGGCCTTCTACGCCCGCTTCTATGAGATCAACCACGTGCTCATCATGGGCCGTGTCACCAGCGGCGAGGGCGGCGTGATCCTGCTGAATCGCGCCCGCGAGGTGCTTCAGGGCGAGTTCCCCGATCTGGCCGCAAAGATTCAGCTCAACATCCCCGACGAATCCAGCCGCCGCGTGGGCCAGTCCATCGCCGCGGCCAGCCTGCCGGAATAAACCGCACAGATACGATCAAAAGTCCGTCTCAAAGCTACAAAAGTAGGGCGGGATGCCCTCATCCCGCCGCATCACAATTTTGGAGCTGTCTCGAAACGTGGAGAACGTTTTGAGACAGCCCCTTCTGCATGGATTCATTCCTTCTCCGGGGTCACCATGTCGCCGAACTTCAGCTCCTTCTCCGGGATGAGCTGATTGTGGTACAGGCTGCTGTAACCGGAAAGCATGTAGCTCACGGCGCAGGCGAGGGCGAACAGCGGCACGGCCTGCCCGCCGAACAGCTCAATGCCCAGAAACACCGAAGCCACGGGGCAGTTGGTGTTTCCGCAGAACGTGGCCACCAGCGCGATGGCAGCGGCAAAGCCCGGGTCCATGCCCAGCAGCGGCCCCACCACGCAGCCGAAGGTCGCACCGACGAAGAAGGTGGGCACGATCTCGCCGCCCTTGTAGCCGCAGCCCAGCGTGATGGCGGTGAAGATCAGCTTCAGGATGAAGTCCTGCGGCCTCGCCTCGCCTTCGATGGCCCGCTCGATCACCTGCGCGCCCGCGCCGTTGTAGTCCCGCGTGCCCACCAGCAGCGTCAGCGCGATGATCGCCAGGCCGCCCGCGATCGCGCGCACGTAGGGATTCTTCATCCATTTCTTAAAGCTGTGGCCCGAGATGTGCATCACTGCGCAGAAGATAACGCTGAGCGCGGCGCACAGTGCGGCCAGCCCCGTCACCTGAAGCGCGCTGAGCCAGTTCAGCCCCGGCACCACCGCCAGCGCGTAGCCCTCCGGCTCCATGTGCATAAGCAGCGACACGCCGAAGGCCGTCAGGCTGGCAACGATGCAGGGCACGAAGCTGGAGTACACCATGTGGCCCATGCACAACACCTCCATGACGAACAGCGTGGCCGTCAGCGGCGTGCCGAACAGCGCAGCAAACAGCGCGCCCATGCCCACCATCGTCAGCGTGCGCCGGTCGTCCTCGCTCAGCTTCAGCAGACGGCCAATGTCGCTGCCCAGGCTGCCGCCCAGCTGCAGCGCCGCGCCCTCGCGGCCCGCAGAGCCGCCCAGCAGGTGCGTGAGGAAGGTCGCCACGAAGATCAGCGGGGCCATCGCCACCGGCACGGCGGTTCGATCCTGTATGGAGGTAAACAGCTTATCCGTGCCCAGCGAGCTGGACTGCCCCAGCCGGTGATACAGCCAAACGATGACCACGCCGCCCACCGGCAGCAGGTACAGAAGCCACGGAAGCGCGCCGCGCCACTGGGTCGCAAGGTTCACACAGACGTGAAAGGCCGTGCCCACCAGTCCGCACACCGCGCCCACCAGAATCGCCAGCAGCGACCAGCGCAGAAAGGCGTACAGAAAGTGCCATGCGTTCTCCAATTGCAGTTTCATCAATTCCACCTCTTCCCAAATCCGGTACTATTTTAGTCAGGTGAAATTGCCTTTTCTATCGCATCAGGTAAAATTATGTCAAAAATGTGGAAGGGGCCGGCGCAATGCCGACCCCGTATCCATAATCCGCTTTACTTTGCCAGCTTCTCATCCTTGCTCTTCTGCGCCGCAATCAGCGCCGCCGCCAGCACCCAACGAGCCACTTCCGCATG
>CAMBWJ010000138.1 GCA_945871545.1 uncultured Clostridia bacterium
GCCGGATCGACCTCTCCGCCTCCAGCGTCACCCTCTGCGTGGGCGAGAAGGTGGATGCGCCCGTGACCGTCCTCCCCGACAATGGCATGACCGCCGGGCTCTCCTTCAAGAGCTCCAGCACCCGCTACGCCAGCGTCAGCCCGACCGGGCGCGTCTCCGCCCTGCGCGCGGGCAGCGTCACCATCACCATCACCGCCTACAACGGCGTGACCGCAAAATACACCCTCAAGATCGTCAAGGCTCCCAGCAAGCTCACCCTCTCCGGCGTGAAGCTGCTAGGCGTGGGCGACAGCGCCGCCCTCAAGGTCTCCGCCAACTCCGGTGCAGGCGTGGGCCAGTACAGCCTGAGCAGCAGCGATCCCTCTGTGCTGGAGATCGACCCCGAGACCCGGCGGATCGTGGGCGTGGCTCCCGGCACGGCCACCGTCACCGTCAAGAACTTCAACAACAAGACTGCCAGCCTGAGCGTCACCGTGGTTCCCGAGCCGGAATCCGTGGCCTTCTCCTCCGACGCGCCGGTGCTGGGCGTGGGCCAGAGCTACACCCTGTCCGCAGCGGTCAACAGCGGCTCCGCCAGCGCCATCACCTACTCCGGCAGCGACGACGCCATCGCCGCGGTCTCCGAGGATGGCAAGGTCACCGCCCTGCAGAAAGGCACAATCACCGTCACCGCCACCGCCTACAACGGCGCATCCGCCAGCCAGACCCTCAGCGTCGTTGCCGCGCCCACCAGGATGGAGATCCTGGAGAACCCGATTTACCTCGGCGTGGGCGAGGTTCTGACGGACGCGATTCAGGTTCGCTTCGACGAGGGTAGTGCCGCCGGCCTGTCCTACAAGAGCTCCAGCACCCGCTACGTCAAGGTGGACGCCAGCGGCAAGCTCACCGGCGTGCGCGTTGGCAGCGCCACCATCACCGTCACCACCCACAACGGCGTGACCACCACCTGCAAGGTGATCGTGCAGAAGGCGCCCAGCAAGGTTTCCCTTCGCCTGCCCATGACTGCGTTCAGCGTGGGACAGACGCAGACGGCGGAGGTCAGCGTCACCGGGCGCGGCCATTACAGCCTGAGCAGCAGCGACCCGGAGGTGGTCGCCGTGGAGGAGGACGGCCTGCTGCGCGCGCTGCGGGAGGGCGAGGTCACCATCACCGCAAAGACCTACAACGGCAAGACCGCCAGCGCAAAGCTGCGCGTATGCCCCGCACCCACGCAGGCGCATCCCGTCGTTCCGGAGGCCACTGTGGGCGAGGGCATGCAGCTTCAGGCGGAATTTGCCGTCAACGAGGGCAGCTACACAACTTTCCGCTACGAGATTGCCGACCCCGAGCTTGCGCAGGTGGACGAAAGCGGCTGCGTGACCGGACTGAAGCGCGGACACACGCAGCTCATCGCGACCACCCACAACGGCGTGACCGCTTCGATGGAGCTGGAGATTCTGCCCGCACCGGACAGCATCCGCTTTGACGCAAGCGCGCTGACCCTCGGCCTGGGCGAAAAGTGCGCACTCTCCTTCACCATCGAGCCGGAGAACGCCGTCGGCGCGTACACCTACGCCAGCGACAACCCCAAGGTGGTCAGCGTCAGCGAGGACGGCATGCTCACAAGCCTGGCCTGCGGCACGGCGCAGATCACCGTCACCGCGCAGAACGGAACGTCCGCCGCGCTGGGGGTCACGGTGGTTCCCTACAGCCAGGTGCACACCGCCTTCTGCATGGCCCACCGCGGCGCGTCCGGCTACTGCCCGGACAACAGCATCGCCGCCTTCAAGTACGCCGCCGTGCTGGGCGCGGACATGGTGGAGCTGGACGTGCGCAAGACGAAGGACGGCGTGCTCGTGGTGCACCACGACGCGACCCTCAGCTACAAGGGCAAGAAGTACAACATCGCCGACATCACCATGGCCAACGTCCGCACCGCCAATCCCAACGTCTGCACCCTGGACGAGGCGCTGGACTGCATCGCCCAGACAAGCATGGAGGTCATGATCGAATTCAAGATCACCGGCGTCGAGGCGGAGGTTCTGGACTGCGTGCACAGCTACGGCCTGCAGAGCCGCGCATATTACGGCTCCTTCACCCTCAGCGTCATCGACAAAATCAAGGCCCTGGAGCCCTCCGCAAAGACGGTGTACATCATGAACAAGGCGGATGTGCTGAACAGCGTGGTGAAAAATCCCGGAAAATTCAGCGCGGACATCATCTCCGTCAGCTCGTCGATCCTCACCCCCGCCGCGATCTACCAGCTCCACCTGGGCGGAAAGCAGGTGGTCGCCTGGACGCTCAACACCCGCAGCGAGATCGAGCGCTTCATCGCAATGGGCGTGGACGGCATCACCACCAATTTCCCCGATTACATGTAAAACCCATCTCAGACGCCGTGTGGAAGAAACATCCACGCGGCGTCTTTTTTGTCTGTGCCATCATAATTCGGCGCAAATCCGTGCAAAATAACTGCAATTCCCGGAGAAATCCGCCGGAAAAAACTCCAACAACGGAGGTTTTCGCCATGCAAAAGCACCTGTTTCCCAGCGCGTGGATCTTTGCCGCGCTGATCGCGGGCATCCTGATCTGTCTGGGCATGATCGCCTGGATGCTGCTACAACCCCCGGCGGCGGAGGCTCAGCTGCGCGAGGGCGCGCACTTCGTTCGGGAGGTGCTGCGCCATGCGACGGCCTGACCCCCGCGCCACCGACATCGAATTCCCCAGCCGCTACACGCTGGACGAGGCCCGCTTCCCCGGCGGCAGCGAGCGCATCCGCAACAAGGAGGACAAGCAAGATGGACCGACAGCCAATCTCCCCTGAGGGTTACTCCAAGCTCGTATCGAAGATGACCCCGCCCTCGCGCCACCTGCGGGGCTGCGTGCGGGCGTTCTGGGTGGGCGGCGTGATCTGCTGCATCGGGCAGGCGCTGAACCTGCTGGGCGAGGCGCTGCACCTGACCGAGCTGACCGCGCCGATGTTCACCTCGGTGGTGCTGATCTTCCTGGGCACCACCCTCACCGGCATCGGCGTGTACGACCAGATTGGCCGCTACGCCGGTGCAGGCTCCATCGTGCCCATCACGGGCTTTGCCAACTCCGTGGCGGCCCCGGCCATCGAGTACCGCCGGGAGGGCATGGTGATGGGCGTGGGCGCGCGCATCTTCCAGCTGGCGGGGCCGGTGCTGGCCTACGGCATCACCAGCTCCATGCTGGTGGGCGTGCTCTACTGGATCGCAAGGATGTGGTTTCTGTGAGCAGAGTGGGCAGACAGACCTTCGTGTACGACCATCCGCCGCGCATCGCCGCGCGCACCAGCATCGTCGGCCCCAAGGAAGCCAAGGGGCCGCTTGCCGATCAATTCGACATCCTGCTGGACGACGACCTGCTGGGCATGAAGAGCTGGGAGCTGGCGGAGGGCGAGATGGTGCGCCGTGCGGTGGATCACACGCTGAAGCAGGCAAGCCTCCTCCCGGAGGACGTGGAGGTGATGATCAGCGGCGACCTGAACAACCAGATCATCGCATCGAGCTTCGCCGCCCGGGCGCTGGGCATCCCCTTCTTCGGCCAGTACGGCGCGTGCTCCACCTTCGTGCAGTCGCTGGTGCTGGGCGGCGCGCTGCTCTCCGGCGGCTTTCTGAACAACGCCATCTGCTGCGCCTCCAGCCACTTCTGCACCGCCGAGCGCCAGTTCCGCATGCCGCTGGAGATGGGCACCCAGCGACCTCCCCAGGCGTCGTGGACCTCCACCGCCTGCGGCTGCGCGCTGCTGACGGCCAACGCCCAGCCGCAGGATCTGAAAATATGCAGCGGCACGGTGGGGCGTGTGGTGGACCAGCAGATCAAGGACGCGAACCACATGGGCGCGGCCATGGCCCCGGCGGTGTACGACACCATCGTGGCCCACCTGGAGGACACCGGACGCACGGCCAACGACTACGACCTGATCGCCACCGGCGACCTGGGCTGGATCGGGCGCAACCTGCTGATGGAGCTGTTCAAGCGCGGCGGCGTGGAGATGCCCGACGGCAAGCTGATCGACTGCGGCAACTCCCTGTTCTCCCAGGAGCAGGACCCCCACGCAGGCGGCAGCGGCTGCGGCTGCGTGGCGGCGGTGAGCTGCGGGTGGCTGCTGCGGCGGGTGGAGAGCGGCGAGCTGCGGCGCATCCTCATTGCAGGTTCCGGCGCGATGCTCAGCCCCACCAGCACCCTGCAGGGGGAGACGATTCCCTCCATTTCCTACGCAATCTGCATCGAAGGAGGTGCGTAAGTGGATACCCTTCTGATGTTTATCAAGGCCTTCGTGGTGGGCGGACTGATCTGCGTGGTGGGCCAGCTGCTGATGTCGCTGACCAAGCTGACCAGCGCGCGCATCCTGGTGCTGTTCGTGGTGCTGGGCGTGTTTCTGGGGGCGCTGGGGATCTACAAGCCGCTGGTGGACTTCGCCGGGGCCGGGGCCACGGTGCCACTGACGGGCTTCGGCTACAACCTGGCCGTGGGCGCGTTCGAGGGCGTGCAGAAGTACGGCTTCTGGGGCGCGTTCACCGGCGGCATCACCCGCAACGCCGCGGGCATCGCCGCCGCCATCCTCTTCGGCCTGCTCAACGCACTGATCTTCAAGCCCCACGCGAAGAGCTAGGGTGGAGGGGGAACAGGCTCCTTATACAGAAAGGAGCCGCATCAAAACGAAATACGTTTTGATACAGCCCCACAATTGTCTGCGGCAGGGTGATGGCACCCCGCCCTACGCTCATGTGATACAGTCCCGCAATTGCGATGCGGCGGGGTGATGGCACCCCGCCCTACGGTCATGTGATATATCCCCATTATTTATGCAATTCCGTTTACGAAATCCGCAATGTCCGCGATCACGTCCTCCCGCACGTGGGACGGCGTGACGTACTCGGTGGCGTCCCGCAGACCCTGGGTGGGCATCATCAGATGATTCAGGCCTTCGTAGAGGCAGAAGGTCACGTTGTCCCGACCCGCCAGCGCTTCCTGCCACAGCGGATAGTCCACGTCCGCGTAGACCTGGAAGTCCGCGTCGCCCTGGAGGATCAGCAGCGGCAGGTCGATTGCATCGATGAAGTGCTCGCCCGCGTACTGCTCCAGCGACCTCCAGTAGCGCGCCGGAACGCCCAGCAGCGTCGCATCATCCGCAAGATCGTCAATGCCAGAGCGGAAGGTCTCCATGTCGGCCTCGATCTGCGCAACCTGCGCGTCCAGCACCGCGCGCTGGGCCTCGGGCGGATCCACTTCATCGTAGGCCGCAATCGCCTCCTGATTCTGGTCGTACACGATCTCCCACAGCCTGCGCAGCGAGCCTGCCATGGAGATCGCGCCCGCCAGATCGGGGTTCTCCGCGGCGATGGCCGGAACCATCATGCCGCCCAGAGAGTGGCCCAGCACGAAGATGCGGCTACCGTCCACGCGCCCGTCCGCGCGCAGCAGCTCGATGGCGGCGTTCACGTCGTCCAGCATCTCGCTCCGGATGTCGATGTCCATGCCTGTGTCCCCGGCGCACTCGGGATAGATGAAGGTGCGCTTGTCATAGCGCAGCGTGGCCACGCCCAGCTCCGCAAGGCCGTGGGCGACGTCCCTGAACGGCGCGTTCTGCAGAATCGCCTCGTTGCGGTCGGAGGAGCCGGAGCCCTGCACCAGCACCACCACCGG
>CAMBWJ010000139.1 GCA_945871545.1 uncultured Clostridia bacterium
GAAGGCGAGGACGTTCAGGAGAAGCGTCGCCCCGGCGATCAGCGCAAAGGACGCGCGGATGCTCTCCCGCAGCCCATCCTCGTCGCGCTGGCCGAAGCGTATGGAGAACAGCGCCCCGCTGCCCATGCACAGCCCCAGCAGAATCGAGGTCAGAAAGGTCATCAGCGTGAAGGACGAGCCGACCGCCGCCAGCGCGTTCTTCCCCAGAAACCTGCCGACGATCAGCGTGTCCGCAATGTTGTAGCACTGCTGCAACAAATTTCCCAGAATCATGGGCACCGCAAAGCGCAGCATGGAGCCCATGACCGGCCCGCGGGTCAGATCCCTGTCCATGACATCACATCCAAATCGTAAGTTATAAATTTCGTTTCGTAATAATTATAGCAATACAGCTTGCCAATGTCAATCGACCATTTACAATTCGATCAGAAGGACGTATAATATCTCCAGATGGGAGGGATACGCCATGTTTCTGGACGGACTGGACGCGCTGGACCAGCAGATCGTGCAGCTGCTGATTGAAAACGCCCGAAGCTCCTATTCGGAGATCGGGCAGAAAATCGGGATTTCCCGCGTGGCGGTGAAGATGCGCATACAGGCGCTGGAGCAGCGCGGGGTGATCGAGGAGTACACCACCGTCATCAATCCGCAGAAGATCGGCGGCGCGGTGTCCTGCTACTTCGAGATCGAGACCCAGCCGGACGCGCTGCCGGAGGTGGAGCAGATTCTGAAGGGGAACGACGTCGTCACGCAGATCTATCGCGTGACCGGCAGGAACAAGCTGCACGTGCACGCGGTGGCGGCCTCCGGCGAGGAGATGGAAGCGCTGATCCGGGAGGTGATCGATCCGCTCCCCGGCGTGATCGATTGCAGCTGCAACATCATCCTCTCCCGGATCAAGGACATCAAGGGTCTGCGGCTGTGACAGTGCAGCCGCTCTTACCGCCGTGTGCGGCGGTTTACACATGACAACGCAGCGATTGCATGCCTTTGCAATCGCTGCGTTTCATTGAACCAGGCCCGTCTGTTTCCTGCCATGGAGCTCCCGGGAAATCAGCGCCGGGAGCTGGGTGTGCGCGTCTGACCCGTTTTTGATCTGCGGCTCCCCGCCGGAGAAGGCTCGTGGACGCTGAGACAAGGCGGACCCGCTGAGCGCGGGTGCATCCGCGCGAAGGAATGGTCCCGCTTCCTGCGATCAGAGCAGCATCATCCGGGTTACAGCATCAAACACGCCGGTGGCCTCGAGGCCCTGGGCGATCTGGAAAGCGCTCACAGCGTCGGCAGTCGCCCTGTCGTATTCGCCGGTGCATTGATCCTCGCCGAGATAGCCCAGCTCCAGCAGCGCCTGCTGCATCTCCGCAACATCCTCGCCCGCCATGCATGCTTCATGCCGGTTGTAGGAGAAGGTGCGCGGCGCGGTTGCCGCCGTGGCGCGACGCAGCTCGGAGAGGTACCGGGCGGTCAGATCGCAGTTTACCCGGAGCACACCGTTCATCCGGACGAAGGCATCGCCATAGCTGTCCACCATCGGCACATACCACGCCCGCCCCTCGAACGCGCTGCAGCAGGCCTCCTGATGGAACCTCAGCCCGGCCCGGGCATAGCAGCCCTGCCAGATGCGCACCAGCTCGTCCTCGGTAAAGGCGCACAGCTCCCCGCGCGTGATCCGTCTCTCTCTGAGCGCATCGATGACCGCACCAACCTCCGCGCTGTCGGGATTTCCGCTGCGCGCGTGGATCACCACCGAATCCGAAAAGCCTACGGACAGCGTGCTGTGTTCCGCAATCAGCTCCCGGCTCACATCGCTGCCGATCCAATCGAACAGCTGCCGTGCGGGGCTGTCCGCGGGTTCATCCGCCCGGATCGCCACATAGGAGGTGGTCACGAAGGGATAGTTTCCGTTCTGGAAGTTCTCGGTGGTGGGCGCGTAGCCGTCCACATTGAACAGCTTCAGCGCAGCGTTGTCCTGCTCCAGCCTGGAATAGCGGGAGGAGACCCACACATCCCGATCCTCATAGCAAACCTGGTACCACGCCACATCCCGCTCGTCAAAGCGCGTGCGCCCCGCGTATTCCAGCGTGGTTCCCGCAGGCACGGCGGCCACAACGTCGTATTCCAGGCCGGAATAATCCCGAAGGTTGACGCTGCCCGTGGTCACGACCTTCGGCTTTTCCACCTCGTGGCTGAGGAACACGTTGCTCACGTAGGACATGATGTTGTAGCCGATGGAGAAGCGGTTTTCCATCACGTTCAGCGTGACGTCGCTCATGTCGTCGATCTCCTCCATCTTGTAGGGCGTCGCGCCGACGACCTCGCCCTCCTGAAAGCCCAGCGACTGGAAATCGGGCATCTCGTAGCCCGTCCACACCAGATTTTCAAACATCCGCTGGCTGCCGGACTCCGGATTGCGTATGTAGGCCACGATCTCGCCGCCGACGGGACAATCCCGAACGCCGTACCAGTCCGTAATGTCGCCCCGGTAGATGGAGCGGATCTCCGCGCTGGTGAGGTTCTGCGCCGGATTGCTGGCGTTGCCCATGAACACCAGGCCGTCGTAGCCGTAGATTTTCATCTCAATATCCACGCCTGCGTCGGCAAAGTACTGCATCTCGTCCGCCGTGGGCGCGATCAGGAAGATGACGTCCGCCTTGCCGTCGGCAAGGTTCAGCCACGCACCGTGGGTCTTGGAGCACATGGGCGCGGGGCCTTCCACCCCCTGTCCGGTGAAGTAGGCATAGATTGCATCCGTGATGGGAATGCGCGCGGTGGAATTGTCGATCTGCGGAAGCGACGTCAGGCGCTCCGCCAGGGCCATGCCGCCCAGCGCCACGCAGAGCGTCAGCAGTAGCGCCGCGCACCAGTACAGCTTGCACTTCATTGAGTATCCCCCCTTGATTCGGTTTGCGGAATGCGCGCCGCGTCACTGCGGCTTCATCCGGCTCGTGTGTCTCGGGCGCTGCGCTTCATGGGCCAGCCGGACGATCCATCCCCCGGCATCCGAAATCCGCACGCCCGCAACGCTTATTTGACGTAGATCTGACACAAATTGTTCAATGTATCCCGCATTGCGCGCACAAGTGAAGCAGCCCGCTTCCGCACCGGGAGGGATGCATCCATCCGGCAACCCGTCACTTCAGGGTGATGTACTGCTCCGGCTGGGCGAGGACAGCGCCGCCCGCCCTGAAATGGTTCAGCCACACATCCTTCACCGGATCCTCGCCCTCCGTGAACGTGCGGCTTTCATCCGCAAGGAAGGGCGCAAAGTGCGCATATGTCGCCAGGCAGGTCACAGAGAAGCTGTCGTCATCCCCGATGTCCCTGCCATCCTTCCGCACCTTGGTCAGTGTGTAGCTCCCCTCGTCCTCCTGCACCTCGATGGCAACGCCGCTGACGATGGGCAGAGAGCCGCGGTTGAAGGGTATGAAGCCGCCTTCGATTCCTTCGACGCAGGCACGGATCGTCTCCTTCAGCTCCGCGCCGCTCATCTCCCGGTGGAAGGACACCAGGCCGTTGGGCATAATCATGCTGCCCGCCATCTTTTCCGTGTAATCCGCCTGAAGCACGGAGCCCGTGAAGCTGTCGCCCGTCGCCAGCAGCACGTCGCTGCCATAGATCCCGCGCAGGGTGTTTGCCATGACCGAGTAGGCTTCGCTGCCGCCCTTGCTGTGGAAGATGGCGGAGTAGCCCTTCCCGGAGCTCAGGACGGTTTCGGCGGAAGCATCCCCGGGCTGGCGGAGCTGAGCGTCAAAGGCTGCGTATGCCTGCTGCGCGTCGTATTCGCCCGCAATCATCTTCGAGACCACGTCCCTGGACACGGCGAAGAAATCATTGGAGGCGATGCGGATGTACATGTGGTTCTGCTCGATCAGCGGCCTCAGGTTCGCCAGATGCCCGGTCAGATGAATGCCCACATCCTGGCTGTAGCTCAGAACGTCCCCGCTGGCGAGCACCGTCTGTCCCTCCTCGGAGAGCATCACATCCAGAATCTGCATCGCCTTCTCCCGGCGGCTATTGTCCTGTTCCAGATTGCGGTTCAGCGCCACCTGCAGGTAGGGCGTGGTCATCAGCCACTGCTCGCCATTCTGTCCGAAATAGGGCAGAAGCACCGTGTCTATCCCCTGGTTCAGAAATTCCAGCACCCGCGCGGAGCTGCCGGTAATCATGGCAACCTCGCCCCTTGCGAACATGTTGATCACAGGGGTATAGCCCAGCTCCAGTACATCGGGGGTCAGGTTCACATCCCGAATAAACTGCTCCATCCGTTCAAACACGCCCGGCCAGACGACCTCATCCAGCCCGACGCGCTCCGTACTTGCGGGATCGGAATAGGCCATGCGCCACCTGCATCCTTCCAGGGAGGTGAGCTCCGGGATGGACAGGCCCTGCAGGGCCTCCATGCAGGTATAGTCGTAGACAAAATCGCCCACATGCCCCCGGATGCCCACTTCTTCAAAGGCCTGGCACGCGGAGACGAAGCTCTCGTAATCCGTGGGCAGGGGAATGTTGTACTCCTCAAACAGGCCACGGTTGGTGACGAAGCCGTGCACATCGGCGCTCAGCGGCAGCCAGTTGATGCTGCCATCCTCATTCGTGAAGCTGGCGAGATAGGCGTCATAGAAGGCGCCGGCCTCGGAGGTCGTGGACAGATCCATCAGGCTGTCCTTCAGCGGCGCGGCATCATGCAGCGAAAAGCGGCAGCAGGTGATGATGTCCGGCAGCGCGCCGTTCTCATTCATGAATTTGTAGAAGTCCAGATCATTGTTGCCCACGACAAACTGGATGTTCATATCCGGCAGCTGGGACTGGATGTAGGGCGCGTAGCTTTCGTACATCGCACCGGTCCACAGATACACCGTAATCGTGTCCGCATCTTCCTTCGCGGTTTTGTTTGCTGCGCAGCCCGTAACCAGCGCCAGTACCATGATGAGAGACAGCAGTAAACCGATCCATTTCCTCTTCATTGCGTTCGCTCCTTGTCTTTCATTTTTTCTTCTCAGGCCATTGCGACAAAATCGCGCTCTGCTGCAAAAGCCGGGGCCGTATGGAAATTGCATTTCAAAAAAGCGATGAATTTTATAAGTATACGTAAAGTTTCCCTTTTATAATTATATACGCCCCATCGCCAAAAATCAAGCTGTCCGATCAATGCTTTCAGTATAAACATGAAAAGAAGCTTGACAGCTAACGAATATTAGCTTATACTTTAGTTAATAAAAATTAGCCACAGAGAGGAGCGCATTTCCGTGCACACCAGAGAACGGATTCTGCTGGAGGCCCTGCGCCTGTTTTCCCGGAAGGGCTATGACGCGGTGAGCGTCGAGCAGATTGCGGAGGCCGTGGGCGTCAAGGCCCCGTCGCTGTACAAGCACTACCGGAGCAAGCAGGACATCTTTGACGCGATCTTCGAGGAGACGGCGAAGCGCTACGGGGCATTCACGGACTCCATTTCCGTCCATATGGGCGATTCCGCGCAGGATTTGCAGGTATTCCGCAGCATCACGGCGGATGGTCTGGTGGAGAAGGTCAAGTCCCTGATTTCCTACTCCCTCCACGACGAATTTGTCAGCCAGTTCCGGCGGATGATGACCATCGAGCAGTTCCGCTCCCCGGAGCTGTCGGCGCTGTA
>CAMBWJ010000140.1 GCA_945871545.1 uncultured Clostridia bacterium
CCCTCCCCCTTTCCGGAAAATTAGCGGCAATTCATAGTATAATTTTCCAGAGCGCGGAGCCGCCCTGCTTCCGCGCACAAAGTCCGGGCGGAGGGTCCCCCGCATTCCAACCCTCTGCCCGGGTATCCACGAGGGAGGCATAAAAATGCACAGCGAAGCGTATCTCGAAGCCCGGAAGGAATTCATCAACTGTCTCTGCATGTCCCTGATCGGCCTGGGCGTTCCGATCTATCTGGCCTTCAAGGAGTGGCTGCCGGTGATGCGAGCGGAGAAGCAGAAGGAACGCCAGGGAAACGCCTGAATCCCCATCCCGGAACCATTCCGCACACAATCACCCGAAGCATCCGGCTGCACCCGGATGCTATTTTGTTCCCGGATTTCGCCGTAAACCGCTTGTCCGCAGTCATTCGCGATGGTAAAATGATTAGGCAAGCCGCAGGCTTGGCCGGGTCGGCGGGCCCCGTAGGGCAGCACGCCGACAATCAGAATATAATGCAGTCAAAGCAAAGCTACAGGAGGTTCGATATGGAAATCGGAATTCAGGGGCGCATGTCCGTTGAGGTCACGGAGGAGCTGACTGCGGCGCGCGTGGGCAGCGGACTGCTGCCGGTCTACGCCACGCCGTCGATGATTGCGCTGATGGAGAACACCGCCTGCCAGAGCGTCGCGCCCTACCTCGAGGATGGTCAGGGCACGGTGGGCACGCTGATGAACGTCAAGCACCTCGCCGCCACGCCGGTGGGCATGACCGTGCGCTGCGAGACGGAGCTGATCGAGATCGACCGCCGCCGGCTGGTGTTCTCCGTACACGCCTACGACGATTGCGACTGCATCGGGGAGGGCGTTCACGAGCGCTTCATCATCGACAACGCCCGCTTCATGGAGAAGGCGCAGACCAAGCTGGCGAAGGCCTGACGTCAGCCAGAATCACAGCAAAGTACCGCCTCGACGCAGTGCGCAAAAAAGCCAACCGAATCAACAGATTCGGTTGGCTTTCTTGCGTTTACAGGCGCTGTCACTGATCAGAGAGCGCCGCTTCCCTTCGGAAGCGGCGCTCGATTTGCTGGATTCTCACCCGCACGTCATTCCACCGAGGTGGGCGGCGCGCAGAACGGGCAGGCCCTGTACTTCATCTGAAGCACGAACTCCAGGGTAACCTTGGTTCCACCGGAGAGCCCTGCATCGCTGCAGCGGGCACTGTTGTGGTAGTACAGCAGGTCGCTGTCCAGATCCACATACACCGGCGTATCGCCCGGGGCGGAGTACTTGATGTCCGACTCCTCATAGGCCTCGGAGCCGCCGATGCAGATCGGGCACTCCTTCTTGCCCAGGGCCAGCGCCTTGGCGAAATCGCCCGAGATGGCGTCGTCGCCCGCGCAGGTCTTGCTGCTGTGGTAGTACTTGTCGCTGCCGGAGCTGTAGACCGTCTTGCCCGCGCTGCCAGCGCAGCTGGGGCACGGGGTCTTGCCGTAGTTCAGCGCAGTCTCCAGCGTGATGTAGGATGCGCTGGAACCCGCACAGGTCTTGTCGGTGTGGTAGCGCTTGCCGCTGATGGACGCGTACACCTTGATGCCGGAGGTTCCGGCCTTGTAGGTGTCCTTCACCTCGACGGTCTGGGTCTTGGTCACGCAGTAGGGGCAGGGATCGAAGCCGTAGGCCAGGGCCTCGGCGCGACTTCCGCTGGTAGCGCCGTCGCCTGCGCAGGACTTGGAGTAGTGGTAGTACTTGCCGCCCTTCACCGCGTAAACCGTGGTGTTTGCAGAGGATGCGCAGGACGGGCAGCCCTTCTTGCCGTAGTTCAGCGCGGTCTCCAGCGTCACGCGGGATGCATTCGAGCCGGCGTGGCTGCTGGTGGTGTGGAAGTACTTGTCGTCCGCAGAGGCATACACCTTAATGCCCGAGGTTCCTGCGTCGAACTTGCCGGAGGACACCATGTCCGGCGCTTTGGTGGCCTTGTCCGTGTCGGTATTGAGCGTTCCGTTCTTATACTTTTCCTTGCAGGTGGAGCAGGCCTTCTGACCCAGCGCCAGCGCCTCCTCCAGCGAGCGCTTGGGAATGCCGCTCTGGCCATTGCAGCTGCTGGTGGCATGGAAGTAGGTGCCGTTGTCATAGGAGTACACCGTGCGGCTTGCCGAGGATGCGCAGGTCGAGCAGGCGGTCTTGCCCGCAGCCACAGCCTGCGCCACGGTGACGCGGCTCGCGCCGGTCATGCCGGAGCAGTTGGACTTGGTGTGATAGTGCTTGCTGGTCACGGTGCAGTAGACATAGTTTCCGGAGGAGCCGGAGCTGCTGCCGGAGCTCGTGCCTCCGGTGCTTCCGGTAACGGAGCTGGTGCCCGTCGCGCTGCCGCCGGTGCTGTCCGTGCTGCCGGTGCTTCCGGAGCTGCTGCCCCAGCAGTTGGGGCACTTCTTGTAGCCGTAGGCCAGCGCCGAAGCCAGCGTTCCCGCCTCCGCGTTCTTCATGCCGGAGCAGGTGGCGTAGGAGTGGTAGTAGGTGCCGTTCTTGGTGGCATAGACCACGGTATCCGCACCGGAGCAGCACACCGGGCAGGCCGCACGTCCGGAAACCAGCATGGATTTCAGCGTGTAGCGCGTCGCGCCGGTCATGCCGGAGCAGGTGGCGTTGGTGTGGTAGTACTTGCCGTTGGGCGTGCCGTAGACGTACACGCCGCTGCCGTCGTCCACGGTGGACGGGGTCGTGCTGCCGGCGGAGCCGGTCATGCAGGTGGGGCAGCTCTTCTTGCCCAGCACCAGGGCCTCGCCCACGCTCAGCGTGTAGGCGCCCACCATGCCGCTGCAATCGGACTTGCTGTGGTAGTAGGTGCCGTTCTTCGTGGCGTAGACTGTCGCGCCCGCAGAGGCACAGCATTTCGGACAGGCCTGCTTGCCTGCCAGCAGCGCCTGAAGCAGCTTGCCTGAGGTCGCGCCGCTCATGCCGGAGCAGGTGGAATTGCTGTGGAAGTACTTGCCGCCCGCAGTGGCCCACACGGTGATGCCGCTCCTGTCGGTGGTGGAGGAGGTTGCGAAGCGCAGGCCGGAGGTGGACACGGATTCCACCTTGCCTTCGATGCAGGCCGGACAGGGCTTCTTGCCCGCCTCCTCGGCGGCCTCCTTGGTGATGGTCGTCGCGCCGGTCATGCCGGAGCAATCCTGGGTCACGTGGTAGTACTTGCCGTTGGCAGTAGCATAGTAGATTTTCTGGTTGGGATAGCACAGCGGACAGGGGGCCTTGCCCTGGTTCACGGCGACCTCCTTCGTCACGGTGGACAGGGATGCGCCGGCCTCAATGTTGGGACAGCTCCCGCTGCTGTGGTAGTAGACGCCGGTGGCGGACATGACGACCGTGTCGGCGGAGGTGATCACATTGGCGCCGGTCGTGCCGCCGACGCTTCCGTTCGTACCCGCGATGGGCGTGGCCGTGGGATCCGCCGCCAGCAGATCCTGCGTGGCGTTGGGCGAGAGGCTGGCGTCCGGGCTGGCCGCCGCAAATGCGTCCGCAGAGGCGTCCGGCGTGGGCGTGGTCTCCAGCGCCACCGTGGGCGTAGGCGTGACCATGGTGAGCGTCGGGGTGCTCTTGCTGTCGCCGGAGCCGGAGAAGATCGCCGACACCAGCAGCACGATCACGATGATGAACCAGATCGCAGACACCGCCGAGATGGCGATGCGGATCGGCTGATCGAAGCGGTGCCTGCGCCAGAGCAGGTAGATGCCCAGCGGCGGCAGGATGAACAGCAGCAGGTAGGTCACCCAGTCGTTCTCATCGATGTAGCGCAGCAGCGGGTTTTCGTCGGCATAGGCCTCGTCGCCGTATGCGTCCGCATCCTCGTCCAGATAGCGGTCGTCGTATTCGCCGTCCTCGTCGTAGATCGAACCGTCCTCATCGTAGTAGCGGTCGTCCTCGTAGCCGCCCTCGTCCTCGTATCCGTCGTCGGCATACTCCCGGTCGTCGTAATCGCGGTCATCAAAGTCGCGCTCGTCGTAATCGCGCTCGTCCGCGTAATTGCTCCTCGAAGCGGGCTGGGAGAAGCGGCCGGTGTAGCCGTCGGCGGCGTAATCCTCGTCCCCGTAGCCGTCCGGGCCGTAGTCGCCCTCCTGATAGGCTTCGTCGTAGTCATATTCGGGCGCAGCGTCCTGTCGCTTTTTGCCGAAGCGCAGCCGGTGGATCTCGCCGTCGCCAATGCGATAGGCAAATCCTTCTTCAGACTTATTGATTTTCAGTTTTCCCAGCTTGAGCGTCGCCATAATGCCTCCACCTCTATGTGTACAGTTCCTGAAACAGTTCCGCGAACCATCCTTCGGAGAGAAATAAAGCTTATGATACAAGGTACCATTACAAGCATACAACAGAACCCCCATGCTGTCAATCGGTATAAATCGAAAAAAAATAGCCACATTTTTGCGCTATCTGCATCATTTTGTCTTAATCATATTCACGAAGCTGTAATTTGACGAAACAAATTTGAAATACATATAGTTATCGAAGGAAAGTCATAGTTTTCGGCATGTTTTATGCTATAATGATGTACAGAGCTACAAAGGTCCGGTCGAGCTGCGTCAGGCGCACAGGCCGGCCGATACGGAATACTGCTTGGAGGGAATACACATGGCAAAATCCAAAAAGGGACTGCGCATCGGCAATTACAGAATCACGCCCCTGGGACTGGGCGTGCTGGCCGTACTGCTGCTGATCATCATCGCGGTCGTTGTGCTGGTGGTTGTCCAGCCCTTCGGCGGCGAGGACGGCATTTCGCTGTTCTCCAGGGCCACGCCCACGCCGACCCCCACCGCGACGCCCACGCCCACGCCGACCCCCACCCCCTCTCCCACGCCGGAACCCACGCCCCGCGCGGCGACGATCCGCTCCCTGGGTGAGATCGCCATCCAGGACAACCTGCTGGCGGCGGGCAAGACTGCGGACGGCAGCTACGATTTCAGCCCCATGTTCTCCGACATCGCCGGCGTGATCGGCAATGCGGACTACACCGTGGCCGACGTCGAGGGTGCGCTGGGTGACACGCAGGATCCCTCCGGCGGCACGCTGATGCGCACGCCCTCTTCGCTGATCGCGGCGCTGAAGGACTGCGGCGTGGACATGCTGAACCTGGCCAACGATCACGCGCTGGACGGCTACTTTGACGATCTGGTATCCACGATGTCCAAGTGCCGTGAGGTGGGCATGGAATATGTGGGCGCTGCCTCCTCGCTGGTGGAGCACGACACCGCCAAGATCATCACGATCAACGACATCCGCGTGGGCTTCCTGGCTTACACCGAGTCGGTCAACGGCATGGAGAAGAAGTCCGATTCCGAAGCCGTGGAGTACGGCATCAACCTGATCTCCAAGAAGACCAAGCCGGAATCCGATGTGGATACCCTGCGCAGCGCGGGCGCGGACGTGATCGTGGCCTACTGCAGCTGGGGCGAGATGTTCAGCCGCGAGGCCACCAAGAGCCAGACGCAGATCGCGCAGACCCTGGCGGACCTGGGCGTGGACGTGATCATCGGCTACAATCCCCACGTGATTCAGCCGGCAACCTGGATCGAGAGCACGGACAAGGAGGGCAACGTGACCCACCGCACCCTGTGCCTGGGCGCACCCGGCAACTTCCTGTCCG
>CAMBWJ010000141.1 GCA_945871545.1 uncultured Clostridia bacterium
CACCGGCAGTTCTACATCGTAGTTGTCGCCGTAAGCGGCGCGGTTCATCATGCCGCCGCCGATCATCGTCAGCTGTACACCGTCGATCTCGCGGGGCAGGATCAGGTTGAGCTCGTAGCCCTGATAGGCGTCCAGGCGGCTGTACTCCTCGTCGTACCAGAAGTCGTCGCCCGGCAGCGGCTCGTAGGGCATGACCTTGAAGCTGCTCTCCTCACCCTCGCGGGGCAGCGGATCGTACCAGGGGCGGCCCATCAGCTCGGACAGCGCGCGCACCTGCTCGTCGCTCGCGTCGGCAGAGAGGTACACTTCATCGATGTTCGCCAGCAGGTCAAGCATGTCCGCCGGCAGGATGGCGGGATCGCAGCCCACCACGAGCTTATTGAGATTCGTGCAGCCCTCCAGCAGACCGGAGCCGACGTTGGTCAGGGATGCGGGCAGGGTCAGCTCCGTGATGCCGGTGCAGCCCTCCAGCGCACCCGCGCCGAGGCTGGTCAGGAACGCGGGCAGGGTCAGCTCCGTAATGCCCGTGCAGCCCTCCAGCGCGCCCGCGCTGAGACTGGTCAGCGATTCGGGCAGGGTCAGCTCCGTAATGCCCGTGCAGCCCTCCAGCGCACCCGCGCCGATGCTGGTCAGCGATTCGGGCAGAGTCAGCGCGGTGAGGTTCACGCAGTTGCGGAAGGCCTCGTCCCCGATGGTGGTGATGGAGCCGAACAGCTCCACGTACGCCACGCTGCTGTCGGCGAAGGCCTCGTTGCCGATGGTGGTGAACCAGCCGCAGTGGTGGGGATAGAAGGAGCGGATGCTCTGGTTGCCCTTGAACAGGCCGTCGCCCAGCGCGGTGACATTGATGTCGTCATAACCCGGCCAGACGGTCAGATCCTGCTGATCGCCGTTATAGACCGTCCACACGCCGTTTTCGATGGTCGTGACGTCCAGTTCATTGATCGGACACTCCGCCACGCCGGCGCTTTCGGGGTTGTTGATCCAGACGGTGCAGTCCGGGCATGCATCCCTCAGCAGCGCCGCATATGCGTCGCGGTTTTCCATGGAGCTGTCCCAGGGCAGGTCAACGTCGGCCAGATCGGTCTCGGCGAACGCGTCCGGGGCCAGGTCGATGAGGGTGTACGCGTCGAGAACCACGTAGTTCAGCGGCGTGGCCGCAAAGGCGCGCGCGCCGATGGACTCCACATTGCCGCCCAGGTAAACCTCCTGGCACCAGGCGCTCTCAAAGGCGCTCTCGCCGATGGTGCGCAGCGTGGAGGGGAGCTCCAGAACGGCCTGGCCGCCGTACTGGAACGCGTGCGCGCCGATCTCCTCCAGGCCCTCGCTCCAGTCGATCAGGCCGATCTGGGCGTTGAAGAACGCACCGTTGGCGATGGAATTGAGCGTGGAGGGGAACTTCACGTAGGCGAGGTTGCTGGCCGCGCGGAACGCGCCGTCCTCGATGCGCTCCAGGCCCTCGGGGAACACGATTCCGTACACGGAGTAGTCGCTCACAAAGGCCTCCGCGTCGATGGACTTCACCGCCACGCCGCCGATGGTCGCAGGAATCTCCAGCCAGGCGTGGTACTCCCTGTATCCGGTGATCGCGCCGGTGGCGGGATCAAAGGTGAACCAGTCCTCGCCGGTTTCCTCGGGGAGCGCGGCATTTTTGCCGCTGGGCTGAAGGTGCTCCGCCGCGCCGTTCACCTCGGCAAGCGCCGCCGCGTAGGCGTCCATCTGGTCGTCGGGCACGTAGATCACGTAGTCCTCGCTCAGCCAGTCAAAGCACCAGTCGGTGTTCAGGAAGAGCGGGCACGCGCCCTCGAAATAAACCTCCTTCAGGTTTTCACAGGAACCGATCGCACCGTCCACGATGCGGACGCTGGCCGGGATGGTCAGGCTGGTCAGCGCGTTGCAGTTCTGGAAGTTGGAGCCGATGTACTCGAGCCCCTCGTTCAGCGTCACGCTGGTCAGGCCGTCCATCCAGGAGATGGCCCCGCTCTGGATCGCGCGCAGCGTGTCGGGCATCGTCAGCGAGGTGATTTCATTGTTCGAGTTGAAGGCGTTGTACTTGATGGCGTTGACCGCATAGCCGTCCACCTCGGCGGGGACTGCCACGTCGCCGCTCAGCGCACCTTCCGGCATGAGGAACATGTTGCCGCTGTCATACGACCACTGCGGCTCCTCCGCCAGCGCAGCCGTCGCGCACAGCAGCAACACCAGCACGAGCAGCATCCACAAGATACGTTTCGTCGGTTTCATTTTCATCCTTCCTTTCCCAGAAATCTGTTATGCAAGGGACTGCGCGTACATCGCCGCGCAGACGTAGGCGCACTGCTCCATCAGCAGCGCGGCGACCTTCTCGTCCCGCGCCGCCTGGGAGGCCCCGCGGTTCTTCATCAGGCCCTCCTGACTGTTCAGCATGGCGAGGAACAGCGCCTGATCGCTGGCGATCTGGGGCAGCTCCTCCGGAGTCGCGGTAGCCTTCCAGCCACTGTACAGCGAATCCAGCTCCGCAGACCACATGCTGCGGGCAATCTTCCATGCGTTCGCCACCGCCGCATCTGTCTTCGCCTCCGCAAGCAGCTGCGCCGCCGCCTGATGGATCGCGTCGTGCAGCTCACAGTAGGCGATGTGCTCCGCGCCGCTTTCATCCACGGTCACGGTGCAGCACACAGGATACTCCACCGGCGCTTCGGTGGGCACAGGCGTGGGCACCGGCGTGGGCGCTGCGGTGGGAGCCATCAGCTCCTCCCAGCTGCTTCCAACAGCGTTGCGCGTCTGGGGATAGGCGACGCCCGTGACCTCGAAGCGCGCCCACTTCTGGTAGTCCTTGACGGCCTGCTCGGTCTTCTTGCCGAAGATACCGTCGGCCTTGTCGTTGAGGAACTTCAGATCGATGAGCATGCGCTGAAGCTCCACGACCTCGTCGCACTTCTTCATGCCCCGGTAGAGCGTGCCGTCGGGATAGAAATCCTCGCTCTGTTCCCTGCCGCAGTAGGTACACTTGCGGGTGCGGCTGCCCATGGAGTGGTCCGTCGCCGCAGTGGTGATGGTCCAGCTTCCGTACTTGTGATCGGTCTTTTTGATCGTGCGCAGGCCCGCCTGGTTGCAGACGGTGCAGCGGGTGCGCATGGAACCCTCCTGCTGGCAGGTGGCGATCTCCAGCGTCTCCACATCCTTGTACTTGTGTCCCGCAGCGGGGATCTCGTCGAAGATCGTCTTGCCGCAGGTCTCGCAGGCGTAGCGCTTGTAGCCGGTCTTGGTGCAGCTGGGATCCACGCTCTCCATCAGCGTCTTGTCATGGCCGTAGGCCTTCTCTGTGACGACCTTCTTGTTCTCGCCGCACTGTCGGCACTCCAGCGTATAAGAACCGTCGGTTTCACAGGTCGGCAGCTTTACGTCGACCTGCTCCCAGTCGTGATCGCCGTACTTTTCCTTGTACCAGCAGTCCATCGCATGCGCCATCGGCAGAAGCATGGCGAGGATGCACAGGGCAACCACGATCCAAACCCTCTTCTTCATCGTCTGATTTCCTCCAATGATGATCTTTGTACTTCTCACTCCGAGCCGACCATTTCCATGCGCTCCGGATCAATCCCGTACTTCTCCATCAGCGCCTCGAAGTACGCGCAGATCGCCTGCGCACCCGCCGAATATCCCTTGGGATAGGCGTTGCTTCCCCAGGCGCTCAGCTCCGTGCCGTCAGCAAAGCTGGCGCTCAGGCCGAAGCTGTCGCCGTCCAGAACGTAGGAATTGCTTTTCTGAAAGCCGTTCCACGACCAGAGATCGTTTTCGTCGATCAGCTCCCGGAGGGCCTCCACGTCCGCCGCATCCAGCTCCACGCCCTCGATCTCGTACCGGCAGTACAGATCGAAGTCCGCCAGCATGCGCCCGTCCCGCTCATACACGGCGTAGCTGAAAATCTGATCCATGCTCATGCCGCCGTGGTTGAAGGAGAATGCGGTCAGCGCCGCGTCCGTGCGCGCGGGCGCGGTCTGCGCTCCGGTCAGGGCAAGGATCAGCGCCATCAGCGCAGCGATCAGCTGCTTCACAGTTCCTCCCCGCTTTCATTGACCGCAAGTGCGCCGCTGGTCATCGCGCACAGCCACGCGGCCTGTGCGCGCAGCTGCATCACCAGCGCGCCGATCGCCTGCGCCTCGCCGGGGTCGATCTGGAAGCTCTCATGGTACTTGCGCACCGCGCGCAGCTGCGCCTCCATGGCGGACAGATACAGCGTGCGCGACGTGACGACGTCGGCCTTGCCGTCCTCCTGTGTCAGGTTCAGCCACATTTCGTACAGGCAGAGGATCTCCCCGCGCCACAGCTCGTAGGCCTGCTTTGCGTCCTCCACGGAGCCGTTCTGAAGCAGTTCCTCCGTCAGCGCGTTGAGCTTCGCGTGGCTCTCGCAGTAGGAGACGGCGCTGGCCCGCGCGTCCACGGAGGAATGGGTGCAAAAGTAGGGATATTCGCCGTAGGCGTAAGCTCCGTCCGCATCGGGCTCATCCCCGTAGATCGGAGCGTCCTCCTCGGGTTCAATCTGGCCGAGCTCGCCCATCAGCGCATACCAGTCCGCCTGCAGCGCAGCCAGCATCTCGTCATCGGCAACGCCGTCCACCGGAAGGCCTGCGTAGCGCTCGTAGTCCTTCACGGCCTGCTCGGTATTTTTGCCGAACGCGCCGTCCGGCAGCTCAAAGAGCCAGCCGGATTCAAACAGCAGCTCCTGCAGGGCGTACACCCCGTCGCCCGAATCGCCGCGCCGCAGTTCTGCCGAAGCCGCGCCCGCACAGAACAACAGCGCCAGCAGCAGCGCAATGAGGCGCCGGTACTTTCTCATATCCCTCATCCTCTCTCGTTCCAAATGATATTCCTGCAATAATTATACTTGCGTAGGAATGATTTTTCAATGGAGAACCGGCATTCCGGAAACCGGAATGCCGTACAGCGGTCAAGGCTTGCCTGGCAATCAGACAGCGCTCAGATAGAAAGTGAAGGCCTCTTCGTACATGACGGTTTCGACGCTCATGCTGCCGTCCTCCAGCAGCTGAATCGTAAATACGTTGTCCTCGCCGCCCTCGTACTCGGAGGGAAACACCAGCGTCAACGCGCCATCGGCAAACGCAGCCGTCAGCTCCACGGTGATGGGTTCCTCAAACATGCCCAGGGTCATCACGACGCCTTCGCCATCGATGGACATCGACATCTCCACGCCCATCAGATCCGGCGATACCTGCGCGCCCATCGTGGAAAGCATCGTGCAGATCCATTCGCCCGCATACTCCTCCAGCGTCGCGTCCGTGCGGGCAGGAGAGGGCTCGAAGGCGGCAATGGGCTCGCGGGTGAACACAACTTCAAAGCCTTCGCCCAGGTCGAGGGTCATGCTCGTTCCGTCGCAGACCAGGGTAGTCTCCGCTTCCGTGCCCTCGTCCATAATCAAGGTTTCGCCGTCCAGCTTCCAGACGCCCGTCTCAGGTTCCTCATCGATCATCTCCATGAGATAGCTCCCGTCCTCGTTCAGGGTAAGGGTCATGGTCATGCCGAACACGCTCGCGTACCACGCGCCGGTGACGTCGGCCGCCTCGGCCATCGCGCCGCAGAGCGCGACGAGCATCAG
>CAMBWJ010000142.1 GCA_945871545.1 uncultured Clostridia bacterium
GACCCACCTCGCCCCGGGCGCGCTCCGCCGAGGTGCACATGGCCAGAATCTCGTGTCCGTCCTTCAGGCGGATGGTGGCGCGCATGCTGCCGCCCGCATAGCGCCGGTCGGTGAGCACGCCCTCCAGGCAGCAGTCGCCGCTTCGCTCCGGGCCGAAGCCCAGCCGCTCGGTGCGCAGGCTCAGGCAGACCCTGTCGCCTGTCTTCGCGTCGAACTCCGCTTTTCGCGCGGGGATGCGCTCCCCGGCGTAGGAGAGCACCATGCCGTCCGCATGCACCGCTTCCACGCCGCACTCCAGCAGGTTCGTCTGTCCGATGAACTCCGCAGCGAAGCGGGTGGCGGGGTGATCGTAGATCTGCTCCGGGGTGCCCATCTGCTCAAAGCGCCCGTTTCGCATCACGGCGATGCGGTCGGACATGTTCAGGGCCTCCTCCTGATCGTGGGTGATGTAGACGAAGGTCACGCCCAGCCGCTTCTGGATGTCCTTCAGCTCCACCTGCATCTGACGGCGCAGCTTCAGATCCAGCGCGCCCAGCGGCTCGTCCAGCAGCAGCAGCTCCGGCTGGAGGATCAGCGTGCGGGCGATGGCCACGCGCTGGCACTGTCCGCCGGAGAGCTGGCCCGGCATGCGCTTCTCGCAGCCCTCCAGCTGCACAAGGCGCAGCATTTCCTCCACTTTGGGTCGCCACTCGGCCCTCTTCATGCCGCGCATGCGCAGGCCGTAGGAGATGTTCTTTTCCACATTCATGTGGGGGAACAGGGCATAATTCTGAAAGACGGTGTTCAGAGGGCGTTTCTCCGGCGGCGCGTCGGTGATGTCGCTGCCGGAGAGCACCACGCGACCGGCGTCCGGCGCAAGCAGGCCCGCAATGATGCGCAGCGTGGTGGTCTTGCCGCAGCCCGACGGCCCCAGCAGCGTGACGAACTCCCCGCGCCCCACCTCAAAGCTGAGATCGCGCAGAACCTGCGTCCCATCGAAGGACTTTTTCAGTCCCTCCACCCGCAACAGCGCGTCCGCCATGCACAGGCCTCCCCTCAGAATTTGATTCCAATTGTACTATACATTTTCTGTGTGAGCGCTGCAAGCGCGTTGTGTTGAGTTTTGATTACAGCAACGCGGCACTTTGTGAATATATTTACCCCGTTTGACGGCGCAGGAAACGCTGACAATTCAAACCGGAAAATGATGCTTTCGTCCAAAACCCCTTTTCATACCGCCCGCCGCCGTGCTATACTGTGTACAGTAGAAAGGAGGAATCGGCATGGGCAGTCTGATTCTCAATCATCCGCTGGGACTGATCGCCATGATCGCGGGCTACGTGCTGCTGGTGGTGGAGATGTGCATCCCCGGCTTCGGCGTTCCGGGCGTCGCGGGCACGGTGCTGGCGATCCTCGGCCTGGTGGTGCTGCAGCCCACCGCGCTGCAGGCGCTGATCATCGTGGTGATCTACGTGGCGCTCTTGTGCGTGGCGCTGGCGATCTGCATGCACTCCGTATCGAAGGGACGGCTCTCCAAGTCCCGCCTGGTGCTCAACGACGTGGCCACCCACGCGGACGCGCCGGAGACCAACGACCTGAGCTACTTCATCGGCCGCACCGGCTCCGCACGCTCCGCGCTGCGCCCCGCAGGAATCGCGGACTTCGACGGCGTGCGGCTGAACGTGGTCTCCGAGGGCGACTTCATCGAGCAGGGCGCAGCTGTGCGCGTGGATCGCGTGGAGGGCAAGCGCATCGTGGTCTCCCAGCTGAAAAACGGAACTGTGTGAGCCGAGGCTCACTGAGGTAATATTGGAAAGGATGGTATCATCATGATGGAAATGGTTCTCATTCCGGTCATCGCAATCGTCGTCATCATACTCCTGATCGTGTTCTTCCGCTTCTTCCCCATCGGCCTGTGGATCTCCGCAGCCGCATCGGGCGTGCACATCTCGATCTTCTCCATGGTGGGCATGCGCTTCCGCCGCATCAACCCCAGCAAGGTGGTTCTGCCGATGATCAAGGCCACGAAGGCCGGTCTGAAGGTGAACATGAACGAGCTGGAGGCCCACCTGCTGGCGGGCGGCAGCGTGGACCGCGTTGTGGACGCGCTGATCGCCGCCCAGAGCGCCCAGATTCCGTTGGAGTTTGAGCAGAGCCGCGCCATCGACCTTGCCGGACGCAACGTGCTGGAGGCCGTGAAGATGTCCGTCAACCCGAAGGTCATCGAGACCCCCGTGGTCGCCGCCATCGCCAAGGACGGCATCGAGCTGCGCGCCAAGGCACGCGTAACCGTGCGCGCCAACATCTCCCGCCTGGTGGGCGGCGCTGGTGAGGAAACCATCATCGCCCGCGTCGGCGAAGGCATCGTCACCACCGTCGGCTCCTCCGAGAGCCACAAGGCCGTGCTGGAGAACCCCGACCTGATCAGCCGCACCGTGCTGAACAAGGGTCTGGACGCAGGCACCGCATATGAGATTCTCTCCATCGACATCGCGGACGTGGACGTTGGCCGCAACGTGGGCGCGCAGCTGCAGATGGATCAGGCGGAGGCCGACCGCCGCATCGCCCAGGCCAAGGCCGAGGAGCGCCGCGCGATGGCCGTCGCCCACGAGCAGGAAATGATCGCCGCCGTGCAGGAGATGCGCGCCAAGGTGGTCGAGGCCGAGGCCGAGGTGCCCAAGGCCATGGCGGAGGCCCTGCGCAACGGCAAGCTGGGCGTGATGGACTACTACCAGATGCAGAACGTGATCTCCGACACCAACATGCGCGAAGCCATCGCCGGCAAGGGCGACGTGGCCAAGCCCGCCGATCCCCAGAAGAAGTAATGCTCCTTGCAGCTTCTGATATGAAGGGAGGCGACGCACTTGGATGGATTGATTGTGCTGCTGATCATCATCGGCGTGGTGACGAGCATCAGCAAATCCAACAAAAAGAAGAAGGCCGCCGCTGCGCAAAAGAGGGTTGAAAGCCCCTCCCCTGCGCAGCCGAAGGCGGGCACAACGAAGATCCCCTACACCCGCGAGGAGTGGGAAGCGTTCCTTGCGGACGCTGAAGGCGAGGCTGCGGCAAAGCCCACGCCCGCAAAGAAGGCGGTAAAGCCCGCTTCTCCCAAGCCCGCGCCGCAGAAGCGCAAGGCGAACACCCCGCAGATGAACGTCGCCGCACCCGCTCCTGCCGCCATGTCCACCGGCTCCATTGCGCTGGATCCCAAGCAGAGCGTGGAGGGCGAGACCGAGACCGAGCACGCCGCGCACCGCCTGCGGGCAGAGCGCGAGGAGCAGCGCATCCACGTCGAGCGCGCCGCGGAGCAGGCGCTTGCCGAGGTCAACCTGCAGGCGCTGCGCAGCGCCGTGGTGATGAAGGAGATCCTGGACAAGCCCGTATCCCTGCGTCCGCGCAGGCGCTATTACTGAACGACCATTGCTGTGCGGCGGGGTGAAGGCACCCCGCCTTACGGCTATACGAGGGCTGTCTCAAAGCATTCTTTGCACTTTGAGACAGCCCCCTTTCCCAATTCTGGAGGTAATCCAATGGAAAACATACGCATACTGATCGGCGACGACGACCCCGGCATGCGCCTGGTGATGCGCAAGCTAGCGGAGCGCGCGGAGGGCTACGAGCTGGTGGGCGAGGCTGCGGACGGCAAGGAGATCATCGCCCTCTTCGACCAGACCCACCCGGACGTGGTGCTGATGGACGTGGAGATGCCGGGCATGAACGGCATCGAGTGCGGCAAGGCGATTCAGGATCGCAAGCCCAAGACCATCATCATCTTCGCCACCGCCCACGAGGAGTACATGAAGAGCGCCTTCGAGCTTTACGCCTTCGACTATCTGGTGAAGCCCTTCACGCTGGAGCGCGCGCTGAACACGCTGCGGCTGGCCCGCGAGCGCCTTACGGAGCAGCGCCGGGCGGTGAGCGCGGCCCTTCCGGCGCGCTCCAATGCGGTGCGCCGCATGATGATCAAGCACAGGGAGGGCGTGCGGCTGGTGGATCCCGAGGACATCCTGATGGTGCAGCGTGAGGAGCGCGCCACGGCCATCCTGCTGCGGGACGGCAGCAAGCTGCTGACCGCCGATCCCCTGGGGGAGATCGAGCAGCGCCTGCCGCCGGAAACGTTCTTCCGGGCGCACCGCAGCTACATCATCAACCTGGAGCAGATCGACTCCATCATGCCCTACGGGCGCTGGACCCACATCGTGCGGCTGCGGGGCACCCAGGCCGACGCGCTGATCACCCACGAGAAATTCGAGGAGCTGGAGCGCAGGTTCCAGTAGCGCCATACCACCCGGGAGCGCGTACACCGCCTCCCGGGCTTTTTTGCGGCTTTTTCAATCCGCCGCTTGACAAAAGCGCTCCGCATATAGGACAATAGAGTTGAGAAAATATTGCATAGGAGGGAAATGTATGAAAAAGCGTTTCTGTCTGTTGATTGCATTGCTGCTCTCCCTGGGCCTGAGCTGCGCAGCGGAGCCGATATTGGAACCCACGCCCTTCCTGCTGGAGGCCGAGGAGCTGCTGGAGCTGATCGATCAGTACCAGCAGGTGCCGTCGATTGCCCTCGGCGAAGAAGCTACGCTGAACGTGCTGAAGGACGCGGAGCTGATCCTCGGCGCGGAGCCCACGCCTGAGGAGGCGATCCTCGACACGGAGCCTGCGGAGGTAAAGACGATCCTCGACACGGGCGCGGTCATCACCCTGGCGGACAGGGCCGTGATCAACGTCCACGGCGCGCTGCGCGGCTGGATCGCCGATATCGTCCTGGGCGAGGAGAGCGAGATCAACGTATTCTTCTCCAGCGGCGCGCTGATGGACGCGCTTCTTCCCGAGGAGCTGGTGGAGCCGGAGAAGCTGGAGGCGCTGAAGGCGTCCTTCACCTACTACGGCCTGAACATCTCCGATCTGGACGATCCCGACAGCATCGCCGTGTTCGATGCTTCCGGCAACCGAATCCACTTCGGCAGCGGCGACAAGACGGACAGCATCGTCTATCCCGGCGAGCGCTACACAGTTCTGTTCAAGACGGGTCTCAACAAGGGCCGTCGGCTGAGCTTTGAGCTGGATCCCAGCGTGCCCCTGAGCCTTGCGGAGCTGCTTGCCCAGAATCCGATCACCGCAAAGCTCATTCTGGAAGCGACGGACGTCACCGAGGGCGCGGACGTTCCCTTCACCGCCACGCTGAGCAGGGCCGCAA
Source organism: uncultured Clostridia bacterium (assembly GCA_945871545.1). The sequence goes on from CAMBWJ010000142.1 coordinate 5,174, forward strand.
GGCGCAAGGCGGTGGTTACCCTGCGCGTGGGCGAGGCCGACTACACCATCGACATCCCCGCCGGAACCACCTCGGGCAGCGTTCTGGTCGCCAACCCCAACGGCGAGGATCCGTATCTCGACGCGGGCACGCTGACCGCCACCGTCACCGGCTTCTCCGGCGGCGGCTTTGACCGCGTGTATTACCGCGACGTATCCGCCACGGCGAACATCGCGGACACCGTGGATACCACCGCCGTCTCCCTCTCCGCCGCCGATGCCGACGAGGGCGATGCAAACGTGCGCTTCACCGTCAGCCTGTCCAATCCGGCGCAGACGGCTGCGACGGCCACGGTCAAGGCAAACGGCAAGTCCTACTCCGTCACCATCCCCGCCGGCAAGTCCAGCGGCAC
>CAMBWJ010000143.1 GCA_945871545.1 uncultured Clostridia bacterium
AATTTATCCATCAGAACCGCTCCGTATGGGGCGGTTTTTTTCATTGGTAAGTCGGCGATCAATGTGCGAGCCAAGCATAGATAAAAAACGTATATTGACCCGAAATTTACAAGATATTCCCAAACGAAACAGGAAATTGCTTGACGGTTTGCACAAATCGGAATATAATTCGAGCTGTGTTGAGGTATTTTTCGTCAATCTACACAGAAAGGCAAGTGGAAATTATGTATCTGGATCACCGAATTACCATCAAAATTGCCCGCATTCTGGATATGATCGACCTTTCCGCGCTGCTGCTGGACTCCAACGGCAATGTGATTCTGCCGGAGGGCGATCAGCGCGTGTTCAATCTGCCCGAACCGATGCGCACGAATCCCACCATGCCGCTGATCTACGGCGGCGTGACACTGATCGGCACCTCCGAGGAGCAGCCGATTTATATCTGCCTGCAGGGCGACAGCGAAGAAATCAAAAAATGTGCTGTGCTCTGCGCGGAGCTGATCAACCTGATCCTGCGCGAGGACATGAGCCACACCAGCTGCGAGCAGTCCCTGCGGCTGATGCTGCGCGGCGAAATCGAGAGCGCCGAGTTTGAGGCGCTGGCAGCCGAGCACAACATTCCGGTGGAGAAGAAGCGCTGCGTGCTGTACTTCTACTTCGTGGACATCGAGGCGGAGGCCGCCATGCAGATTCTCAGCGACAGCAAGGACGACGAGGGCGATTTGCTGGCGGAGGTCGGCCGTCACTCCCTAGCCATGCTCAAGGGCGTGGACGAGGAGGTCAACTTCGCCGAGCTGGAGGAGTATGCCAAGGCCATCGAGATGAGCTTCCTCACGGAGAACGGCACGGCGGTGTACGTCGGCATCTCCAACCCGCGCGATGATCTCGTCAGCATCCCGGAGGCCTACGAGGAGGCCCGCAGCGCCATCAACGTCGGCCGCGTGTACCACAGCAACCGCAACGTGTTCGTGTACCGCAACCTGCTGCTGGAGCGCTTCCTCAGCGACGTGCCCACCGACATGTGTAGCAGCTACAACTCCATGATCTTCAACCGCAAGACGGCGCGGCTGTTCAACGACGAGATGGTGCACACCATCGAGGCCTTCTTTGACAACAGCCTGAACCTGTCCGAGACCGCGCGCAAGCTCTACATCCACCGCAACACGCTGGTGTACCGCCTGGAGAAGGTGCAGCGCGCCATCGGCCTGGATCTGCGCAACTTTGACGATGCGGTCACCTTCAAGATGATGATGCTGCTGGGAAAGAACACCACCCCCCGCAAGAACCGGCTGTAATCCGCCGGAATCGGAAAACATAGAATCCATAGGAAAGACCGGACGCGTCGGCCAGTCAGGCCGTCGCGTTTTCCATAACATGGAGACAGATGAAATTCAAGGAGGCGGGCATGAAGAAAAGAAACGCGCTGCTGCTGGCGCTGATGTGGGTGCTGGTGATCGCCTGCACCGCCGGCGCGACGACGATGCTGCTGCTCTCGGGCCGAATCGGCAACGTGGGGGAGACCCTCTCCCGCTATGCGCGGCTGGAGGCCATTCGCAGCACGCTGGTGAAGGACTACTATCAGGAGGTGGACGAGGACGCGCTGATCGAGGGCGCAATCCGGGGCATGATGTACGCGCTGGAGGATCCCTACACCTTCTACTACACGCCCGACGAGCTGCAGCGCCACGACGCGCAGAGCGAGGGCATATACAGCGGCCTGGGCATTCTGGTGCAGAACAATGCAGACGGCGAGATTGAGATCATCCGCGTGTACGCGGGTGGCCCTGCGGACGCTGCGGGCGCGCTGGCGGGCGACCGGATCGTCGCTGTGGACGGCGTTCCGGTCAGCGGCGGCAGCGTGGAGGAGCTCAGCGACGCGGTGGATCGCATGCGCGGCGAGGATGGCAGCACGGTGGAGCTTCAGCTGCGCCGGGAGGGCGAACTGCTCGAGCTAATGTTGACCTGCGGCGACGTGCACGTCTCCAACGTCAATTCCGCCGTGCTGGAGGGTGACATCGGCTACATCGAGATCTGTCAGTTCAGCGGCGACGATGTGAATGGCTTCCGCGCGGCCATGGAGGCGCTTCAGAGCGCCGGTGTGCGGGGACTGGTGGTGGATTTGCGCAACAATCCCGGCGGACTCCTGACTCACGTCGTGGAGATCGCCGACCTGCTGCTGCCGGAGGGCACGGTGGTCTATGTGGAGAACCGTGCGGGTGAGCGCGTCACGTACGGCTCGGATGCGGAGTATTGGGATGTGCCGCTGGTGGTGCTGATCAACGGCATGTCGGCCAGCGCATCGGAGATCCTGGCGGCGGCGGTGCAGGACTTCGACCGGGGGGCGCTGGTCGGCACGCGCAGCTACGGCAAGGGCATCGTGCAATCGCTGCTGGTATTTGAGAGCGACGGCGCGGGCATGCAGTACACCTCTGCCACCTACTACACGCCGTCCGGGCGCTGCATCCACGGCACGGGCGTTTCGCCGGACTTTGTCGTGGAGGCACCGGAGGGCTATTACAACCTCACCGGCGTGCCCGATCCAAAAAATGATGTGCAGCTGAAGGCGGCGCTTGAACAGTTGGAGCAGCGGATGCGGTAGCGCATTTTCCAAATTTTGCAGATCGGACGCATAAAGGCGGCGGCAAGCGGGCATTTTAAACTCGCCGGAAACGGTAGAACAATGAATGAGGTGAGTGAACATGAGTCACAAGCAGGCAAACAACGCCATTCGTTGCCGCGTGGACAGCTGCGAATACCACTGCGACGATCAGCAGTACTGCTCCCTGTCCAGCATTCAGGTGGAACCCTGTGCAAACTGCCACAGCGGCAAGGCCAGCGACGAGAGCATGTGTGCAAGCTACAAGTGCAAGTAAACCGAATCCAAAGCACAAATCGGGGCACTCCCTTAGCAGGGGAGTGCCCCGTGTATATTAACTTCGATCAGTCCTCGCCGTTGCTCATGCGGTAGCCAACGCCGATCTCCGTGAAGATGTAGCGCGGCTCGTCGGGATTGGGTTCGATCTTGCGGCGGATGCTGGCCATGTGCACGCGCAGAATCTTGTTGTCCCGGTTCGCCGACGGCCCCCAGAGCTCCCGCAGCATGGCCCGGTAGGTGATGACCTGCCCGGCGTGCTTGCCCAGCAGCGCCACGATGCGGAATTCGTTGGGCGTGAGGTTGGTGTCCTGCCCGGCGAGGTAGACCCGGTGGCGGTTGTAGTCGATCTTCAGCTCGCCCACCTCGAACACGCCGTTGAGCGCCACGCCCTCGTCCTGGGAGGTGGTGCGGGTGTGTCGGATGGCAGCGCGGATGCGGGCCAGCAACTCGATCTTGCCGAAAGGCTTGGTCAGATAGTCGTCCGCGCCCAGATCCAGCGCGTCGGCCTTGTCCTGCTCCATGCTGCGAGCGGAGATGACGATGATGGGCGTGCTGGTCCACGAGCGCACGCTGTGGATGATCTGGTTGCCGTCCATGTCCGGGAGGCCCAGATCCAGCAGGATGCAGTCCGGACAGTGGGAAGAAATCATCTCCAGCGCGTCCTTGCCCGTCTCGCACAGGATCACATTGTAATTTTCCGCGACCAGGGTGTGCTTCAGGAACTTGCAGATTCCGGGATCGTCCTCTACGACCAGAATTTTGCTGCGCAGCTCATTCGCCATAAGCATCCTCCTCATCCGGCAGCCAGAAGCTGACCCCCGCGCCGCCGCTCTTTCGATTGTATGCCCGGATGTCGCCGCCGTGGGCGTGCAGAATCGCCCGACAGGCGGAAAGACCGATGCCCATGTTGCGCCGTCCGTCCGGATGATCGCCCTCCCGGACGGAGCTCTGCCCGTCGAAGGCGTGGGGGAGCTGCTGGGGCGCAAAGCCCGCACCGTCGTCCTCCACGGTCACGCGCACGTGCCCACGCTCCCGGGCGATGCGCACGTCGATGTGCGTGGTGCTCTTGCCGTGCATCACCGCGTTCTCCAGCAGGTTGATCAGCACCTGCTCGATCAGCGTGGCGTCCATGTCCGTCACAAGTATCTCGTCCGGCTTGTCCACGCTGATGGGAATGTCGCCGTAATTCTTGCGGAACTTGCCGATGGCGCTGCCCAGCACCTCCTCAACGACCTCCGCTTCCTTCTTGAGCTTCACGCCCTCGCCGCTGAACTTGGTTACGGACAGGATGTTCTCGGTCATGCGCACCAGCCAGCGTGCGTCCTTGTTGATCTCCCGGGCGAGGTCCATGCGGTCGGCCGTACTGAGGTTCTGATTCTCCATCAGCACCGAGCTCGCGCCCAGCATGGAGGTCAGCGGCGTGCGCAGGTCGTGGGACACCGAGCGCAAGAGGTCGGCGCGCATCTTCTCGCGCTCCATCTCGAAGCGCAGCTGCTCCTGCTTCTTGATCTGCGTGGTCAGCGTGCTGATGAGCACCGAAACCAGCAGCATGCAGGCGAAGGTCAGCGGATAGCCCGAGATGGAGAAGTTGAACTCCAGAAAGGGATAGGTAAAGATGTAGTTCACGCAGATCACGCTGACCGCCGAGGCGATGAAGCCCCAGACGTAGCCGCTGGTGAAGCGGGCGATCAGCGCCACTGCCAGGATGAACAGCGAGGGTGCGAAGGGGTTGCTGTCGTTGTGCAGCTGGGAGAGAAGCCCGGAGATCAGAACCGCCAGCCCGAGGAAGCCGGCGGACACCAGCGCATCCCGAAGCACCCGCCTCCACGGCAATCCTTTCATGTGCATCCTTCTCCCGTCTGAAAAAATGTCCTGATTCATTATATCATAGATCGCTCCCATCTTATCGGATTCCATACGCAAAATCGTCTTTCTTTCCGGAAAATTAGCGGCATTTTGCTGTACAATAACCGTGATATGGATTTTCGCAGACGGCAAAAAATGCGGACTTCCAGAGAATTCTGAAACTGCGGGCATGGCAAAAACACGCCTGCAAACAAAGGAAAACGGAGGGAAAGACCTATGGCGTGGATCATCATACTCTGTGTCATCGTGCTTGCAATCGCCTACATCTTCTTCAACTACTTCCGCATCCGCAAAATGAAGGAAGGAACGCGTGAAATGGTGGAAATGGCGGGCATCATCCGCAGCGGCGCATCGACCTTCCTTAAGACGGAATACAAGACCATTGCGGTCGTGGTGCTCCTGGTCGCCGCGGTGTTCACGCTCTTTGTGGAAAGGACCAGCGGCATCACCTTCCTGCTGGGCGCGTGCATGAGCAGCTGCGTCTGCATCCTGGGCATGCGCAGCGCGACCTACGCAAATGTGCGCACCGCAAATAAGGCCCGGAAAACCCTGTCCATCGGCGAGACCGTGAAGGTCGCCCTCTGCGGCGGCAGCATCAGCGGTCTGAGCGTGCAGGCCTTCGGCATGCTGGGTCTGATCCTGGTGCTGATCGTCTGGCACGGCGTCGATATCGACGCCGTCGGCAGCGGCCTGATCGCCAATCTGGAGTGCAATCCCTCCATCATGCGCATCTCTACATACTCCCTGGGCTGCTCGCTGGTGGCCATGTTCAACCGCGTCGCGGGCGGCAACTACACCAAGGCGGCGG
>CAMBWJ010000144.1 GCA_945871545.1 uncultured Clostridia bacterium
ATGCCGGTGATGGAGGGCAAGTGCGTGCTGTTCAAGGCCTTCGGCGACGTGGACGCCTTCCCGATCTGCATCAAGTCCAAGGATGTGGACGAGATCGTCAACACCGTGTATCTGATCTCCGGCTCCTGCGGCGGCGTGAACCTGGAGGACATCGCCGCGCCCCGCTGCTTCGAGATCGAGAAGAAGCTGAAGGAAAAGTGCGACATCCCGATCTTCCACGATGACCAGCACGGCACCGCCATCATCACCCTGGCGGGTCTGATCAACGCGCTGAAGGTGGTCGGCAAGCATCGCGACGAAATCAAGGTCGTGGTCAACGGCGCGGGCGCTGCCGCCACCGCCATCACCAAGCTGCTGCTCTCCTACGGCGTGAAGAACATCACCATGTGCGACCGCAAGGGCGCGATCTACGAGGGCCGCGTCGAGGGCATGAACCCCTACAAGGAGGAGATGGCGAAGCTCACCAATCCCTCCCGCAAGGCAGGCGCCTTGAAGGACGTGATCGTGGGCGCGGACGTGTTCATCGGCGTGTCCGCACCCGGCGCGCTGACCACCGAGATGGTGCGCACCATGAACCGCGACGCCATCGTGTTCGCCTGCGCCAATCCCACCCCCGAGATCTATCCCGAGGATGCGAAGGCCGGCGGCGCGAAGGTCGTCTCCACCGGACGCAGCGACTATCCCAACCAGATCAACAATGTGCTGGCCTTCCCGGCGCTGTTCCGCGGCGCGTTCGACGTGCGCGCCCGCGACATCAATGAGGAGATGAAGATCGCCGCCGCCTACGCCCTGGCCAATCTGATTTCCGACGAGGAGCTGAACGCGGACTACATCATCCCCGCCGCCTTCGATCCCCGCGTCAAGGAGGCCGTGTCCAAGGCCGTGGCCCAGGCCGCCCGCGACACCGGCGTCGCCCGGCGCTGAAGCAGCGCGGCTGGTTGCCTGTCGGCGTTTAAATGACGCATCCCTGCCCCCATAGATCAGAGGGGCAGGGATGCTGCGTCTATTTCCTTCCCATACGTCTGTGTTCCCCCGAAATCCGTCCCGGCAGGAATGGGACGGATTTCTCACGCTTGGCTTGAAGAGTATGCCAAAAACGAACGCAAGAAATCCGGTCCATAGCCGCCGGACTGGATTTCGGGGGGAAGGCAAAGTAATCAAGCGGATAGAAAGACAGGACCTCTGCCCCTTGAACCAGTGGGGGCAGAGGTTCGTTCAATCAAACACGGCAGTATGTGGCCGCGGGCCCTGCCCGCAAACCAAACGCAAGATCTTCGCCCCATTCCAGCCGGGGTGACGATCGGGTGAATGCGATCATTTCGCATCCAGATGAAAGACAGAAAACCTGTCCCATTCTTGCCGGGACAGGTTTTCGTTCAATCAAACACGGCAGTATGTGGCCGCGGCGCCTCGCCGCTACTTGGCTTTTTGGTTGCCAGTGTAGGTGACGACTGCGCGCTGGATGCAGATGAACAGCAGCAGCAGTGCGCCGGTAGCGATCTTGCCCCACCAGGACAGCAGGTTGCCGTTGAAGGTGATCAGCGCGGGGATGACGGACTTGAGCAGCACGCCGAAGAGGGTGCCGACCATGTAGCCCACGCCGCCGGTGAGCAGCGTGCCGCCGATGACCGCGCAGGTGATGACCTCGAGCTCGCCGCCCTGCAGCGACAGGTTCCAGCCGGACTTGACGTACAGCGCGTAGGCGATGCCGGCCAGCACGGAGCACAGGCCGTTGAAGCCGTACACCAGAACCTTGGTGCGGCCCACAGGCAGACCCATCAGCTTTGCGGACTGCTCGTTGCCGCCGATGGCGTACACGTTGCGGCCGAAGCGGGTCTTCTGCAGGATGATCGTGCCGATGATGATCATCACGATGAACAGGATCAGGTTGAAGTTGATGAACGCGATGGGCTTGATCTTGACCCACTCGCCGTTCTCGGGGCGCATGAAGTAGATCTTCCACTTGGCCAGCGCATCGATCATCGGATGGGAGATGTCGATGGACTCACGGCTGATCAGCGAGCACACGCCGCGGGCCAGGAAGTTGCCGGTCAGGGTGGCGATGAAGGGCGGCACGTTCAGGTAGTGAATGGTCGCGCCCTGCAAGAGACCCAGACCCACGCCAACCACCAGGGAGAAGGCGATGCAGATCAGCGGGTGAATGCCCAGGACCGTGCTGCCGTAGGCGATGAACATGCCCGTGAGGGAGGCGATGGAGGCCACCGACAGGTCGATGCCGCCGGTGATGAGCACCATCGTCATGCCGACTGCGGAGATGCCGTAGTAGGCGTTGTCGATGAACATGTTCACGAAGGTGCGCAGGGTGGTGAAGCCCTTGCTGCCGTACATGATCGCGCCGAAGGCATAGATAATCAGAAAGATGCCGATGGTGGCGTACACCATGATGTACTTGGGGTTGGTCAGCGCGCTGACCAGGCCCCGCTTGCGAGTGTTCTTCTTCTCAGACATTCTGCGCGCCTCCCTTCGCCATGGCCTTGGCTGCGTTGCGGGTCTTCGTGCGCTTGGCAAAGTATTCGCGCACGGGCTCGGACTGGAGCACGATGACCACGGCGATGATCAGAGCCTTGAAGGCCATGGTCGCCTCGGACACAATGCCGAAGTAGTAAACGAAGGTCACGATGGTGCGGATGATGATGGAGCCGATCACCGTGCCGGCCAGGCTGAACTTGCCGCCGGACATGTTCGTACCGCCGATGACCACCGCCAGAATGGCGTCCATCTCATAGTTCAGGCCCGCATTGTTGGAGTCGTTGGACATGATGCGGCTGGAATAGATCAGGCCGGAGATGGCGGACAGGAAGCCGGTGAGGGCGAACACGATCAGGATCACGCGCTTGGCGTTGATGCCGGAGAGACGGCTGGCGCTGCGGTTGATGCCGACGGACTCCACGAAGGTGCCGAAGGCGGTCTTGCGGGTGAACAGCGCCACCGCCGCGACCACCACAATGGATATGATGATCGGCATCGGCAGGAACAGGAAGCTGCCCTGGCCGATGAAGCGGAAGGGCTCGTACAGCGTGGTGAACTGCTTGCCGTTGGTGATGATCTGGGCGACGCCGCGACCGCAGACCATCAGAACCAGGGTGGCGATGATGGGCTGCATGCCGATCTTGGCGATCATGAAGCCGTTCATCAGGCCCATCAGCAGGCAGACGACCAGCGGAACCAGCAGCACCAGGATGAAGGGGTACACGGTGTAGTTGCCGGGGGTGGAGTAGGCCGGATCGGTGGGATTCCAGCGCATCAGCTTCAGTGCGATGGCGCCGGACACGGCAACCAGCGCGCCGACGGACAGGTCGGTGCCGCCCAGGGCGATGACCAGGGTCATGCCCATGGCGATGATGGTAATCTCTGCCGAGCGGTTCAGGATGTCGATCAGGCTGCCGTAGAGCATGCCCGTGGAGGGCTGGTAGCTGATCTTGAAGAAGTCCGGCCGGATGATAAAGCACACCAGCAGGATCAGCAGCTCCGCGACGACGGCCCAGGTGATCTTTGAGCGCATCAGCACGGACAGGTCAAATCTCTTTTTCTTCATCTTCCGTTTCCCCCTTACGCCTTGACCGTCTCGCCGGCGATGATCTTCAGAATGTTGTTCTGGGTGTCGCCGTCAAACGGTCCGGTCAGCTCGCCGGCCTTCTTGCCGTCGCGCATGATGGTGATGCGGTTGGAGCAGCGGATGACCTCCTCCAGCTCGGAGGAGATGAAGATGACGGACACGCCGTCGTCGCACATCTCCAGCATCAGGCGCTGAATTTCAGCCTTCGCGCCAACGTCGATGCCGCGGGTGGGCTCGTCCAGGATCAGCACGTCCGGCTCGGTCGCCATCCAGCGGGCCAGGATGACCTTCTGCTGGTTGCCGCCGGAGAGCTCGCCGATCTTCTTCTCGGCGTCCGGCGTGGCGATGCCCAGGGCCTTGATGTACTTGTCCGCCAGCTCATTCTGCTCCTGACGGGACATCGGGTGAAGGAAGCCCCTGCGCGCCTGCACCGCCAGCATGATGTTCTCGCGGATGGACAAATCGCCGATGATGCCGTCGCGCTTGCGGTCCTCGGGACAGAACGCGATGCGGTGAGCGATGGCCTCGTGGGGGTTCTTCAGATCCGCCTTCTGGCCGTTGACGGTGATTTCGCCCTTGGTGGCGCGGTTTGCGCCGAAGAGCATCTCGGCGGTCTCGGTGCGGCCGGAGCCCAGCAGGCCCGCGAAGCCCATCAGCTCGCCCTTCTTGATCTCCAGGGTGATCTCGTCGATCTTGCCGGGCGCGCCGATCTTCTCGGCCCTGAGCATGTCGGGGGCATCCTCGGGAACCGGCTTGCGGTGGAGGTTGAAGATCACGTCCATGTCCTTGCCGACCATCTTCGTGACCAGCTCCAGCTTGGTGATCTCGTCGATGTTGTAGGTGCCCACCAGCTGGCCGTTGCGCAGGATGGTCATGCGGTCGGAGATGGCGTAGATCTGGTCCAGGAAGTGGGTGATGAAGATGATGCCCATGCCGCTATTCTTCAGCTCGCGCATGACGTCGAAGAGCAGCTGCACCTCGTTTTCGTCCAGCGAGGAGGTGGGCTCGTCCAAAATCAGCACCTTCGCCTGCACGTCCACGGCGCGGGCGATGGAGACCATCTGCTGAATTGCAGTGGAATAATATGACAGCGGGCGGGTCACGTCGATGTCCAGATGGAAGCGGGACATCAGTTCAGCCGCGCGCCGGTTGATTTCCTTCCAATTGATCTGGCCGCGCTTCATGGGCTGGCGGCCAACGAAGATGTTTTCTGCCACAGTCAGGTTCGGGCAGAGGTTGATCTCCTGGAACACCGTGGAGATGCCCTCGTCCATTGCCTGCTGGGGGCTGGTGGGTCGAATTTCCCTGCCATCGAGCGTGATGGTGCCCGCGTCCATGCGGTTGACGCCCGTGAGGCACTTGATCAGTGTGGATTTGCCCGCGCCGTTTTCGCCCAGGAGCGCGTGAACCTCGCCTGCGCGGAGGCTGAAATCCACCTTGTCCAGAGCCTTGACGCCGGGAAACTGAATTTCAATGCCCTTCATTTCGAGAATGCATTTCTGATCCGGCAAAAGTATCCCCTCCTTATGCGAATGCAGGGCGGTGGTGATCCATCCGCCCTGCAGCGGGGCTGCCGAATAGGCAGCCCCAAGTGATTCAGTTAGGAATTAGTACACGCGCTGATCGATCACATCGGCAGCCAGGGTGGACACGACGGTGCCGCAGTCGATGCCGCCAACGCAGTCATACACGCCCTCTTCGGGATGGATGACGGTCTTGTCGAAGGTCTGGCCTTCTTCCAGAGCCTTGATGGTGGGGATGACGAAGTCAGCGTACAGGGGAGTGCACTCGATGGTGGCGTTCATCTCGCCGGCGACGATGGCGTCGAAGGCGGTCTTAACGGAGTCGCAGCCAACGATGATGATGTCCTTGCCCGGAACCAGACCGGCAGCCTTGATGGCGTCGATCGCGCCCAGAGCCATGTCGTCGTTCTGCGCCAGCAGCACGTCGATCTTGTCGATGG
>CAMBWJ010000145.1 GCA_945871545.1 uncultured Clostridia bacterium
TATAATCGCCGCGACTCTCCACCACATGGTGGATGTAGGGGCCCTCCACCAGGCGGCGCTCCCAGCTGTCCAGATCGTTGAAGCGGCCCCAGATGTAGTTGCCGTTGGTGAACGGACCCTCGGCGCTTACGCAGGTGCCGTTGAGGATCATGTACTTGCCGTCCTCCTGATCGAAGCGCGCCACCGTGTAGGTTCCCTCCCGGGCCTCAAACCACTGGCGCTGCACATAGATGATGGGCTTCTTGTCCTCCCGGTGCAGGCTGTACGGGAAGGGACCGCAGTGCCACAGCAGCTCGACGTTCTCGTCAGAGGGATGGCGCACGGTGAATTCGCCGAAGCAGGGAACCTCCTTGCCGAAGGACGCGCAGGACAAGAGCGCCATGGTGATGGAGGCGTGCAGGTCGCTCTCGCAGCTGACCAGATAGCCCTGATCCAGCAGGAAGCCGTAGGCAGAGCAGGGCAGCACGCCGGTGATCTTCTCCATGCTCGTCCAGCATTCGGAGGAAATCACGTCCAGATTGTACTCCTCGGTCAGCTCCTTGAACAGCAGCACGAAGGCATAGATGCGCCTGAGCAGCGGCTTGGTGAAATCGTCCACATCGTAGCGGCGCAGGAACTCCTGCTCGCCGGCGATCAGCTCTTCCTCGCGCTCGGCCATGATCTTCTTGAACTTCTCCTCGACGATGGCGTTGTTGATGGGAATGACGTGAAGGCCGAAGCGCTGCATCAATTCGCCCTCGTTGATGATGACGGAGCAGAAGATCTTCGGGCGCATACCCACTTGACCGATGCGCATTCCGCGGAAGTTCTTGACCATGCAGGCCACGCGCGCGAAGTGATCCAGGCCCTCGGCAAACTTTTCGCTCTCCACGGTGCAGGAATTGAGGAAGGAGAACGGGATGTTGTAGCGCTGCATCTGGCGGCTGATGCCGAAGATGCCGCACTGGCTGTCGGTGTAGCGCATGCCGTCGGGATCGAAGCGGTCGTCCATGGGCGCCCACAGCAGCACCGGCACGTTCAGCGCCTGAGCCAGCTGTGCGGCGGCCTCCTCGCAGCCGAAGTTGGCGTTGATCATCAACAGCGCGTCCACCTTTTCCGCGCGCATGTGGTTTGCAACCTTCTCCACGTCCTTCTCGGCATAGAAGGTCTCCACGTCGATCACGCCCTTGAGGTCGGCAAAGCTCACGTTCTCGGTGGCATAGTGTTCCTCGATGTAGGCGACGATTTTGCGCCCGCGCTCCTCGGCGATCTCCCAATTGAACGCGCCGGGGCGCGGCGTGCAGTCGCGGCGAAGGGGCACAAGGCCGATTTTCACATGATAATCCAGCATTTCATTTCACTCCTGTCTTTCTATCAGAGGTTGAACATGCCCTGACGGTAGTGCGCGACGCGCCCGTCAATTTCCGTATAGTCGATCTCCCCGGTCTCCAGGAAGCGCTTCACCACGTCCACCGTGGGAATGGCCGCGCGCCCGCCCAGACGGGTGCACTTGATGGCGGACACAGCGGAGGAGAAGCGCGCACACTGGGGCACATCCCAGCCCTGAAGGTAGGCATAGTTGAACGCGCCGTGGAACACGTCGCCCGCGCCTGTGGTGTCCACCGCGTCCACAGTAAAGGCGGGGTACTCGAAGTATTTGTCGCCATACACACCCTTGCCGCCCTGCTCGCCCAGCGTGAAGATCACGATGTCCGGGCCCTGCGCCTGAATGTAGCGCGCCGCCTGCTCGCAGCTCATCTCCCCCTTGTCCGCGCACATGGAGTTGAGGTAGGTCTCCGAGGCGATGAAGATATCCAGATAGCGGTAGTTCTCATAGATGTCCGGGCGATAGTAGGCCGCGTCGATGCTCACCAGGCCGCCGGCCTCGTGGATCCAGTCCGCCGCCTGAAACTTGGCCTCGGTGAGCATGTCGCCGATGTGTAGGATTTTTGCGGACTTGATGAAGTCCTCGTCCAGGTCGGCGATCTCCAGCACACGGAAGGTTCCGGGACAGCTGATGAACTCCTTGCCGTGAATCTCGCGCTCGGACACGCACACGCAGAAGTCCGTGCGCTTGCCCTCATCCAGCAGCAGGTGCGAGGTGTCCACGCCGTTGTATTCAAAGTCCGCCTTGTTGGCATGGCCGAACATGTCGCTGCCCGAAACGCCCAGGATGGCCGCGCGAAGGCCCAGCTGACCCGCCGCAACCGTCGCCGTGGGGACGTTGCCGCCGCCCTGGAACACGTAGTTGCGCATGCGGATGTTCACATTCGTGGGCGGCAGCCTGTCCAGCTCGACGATCAGATCCTGAAAGGGATTTCCGAAACCGATCATGTCAAACTTCTTTTCGTTCATAGGGGCCAAACCTCCCGCAGTCAGGGCTTCATGCCCAGATACTTGAAGTCGTAGTATTCGTCCAGCGACCAGTGGCTCTTGTCGCAGCCCACGCCGGACTGCTTCACGCCCGCGTGCGGGGTCTGCTCGGTGCCCGGAGCGCCGTTGACGAAGATTTCACCGGCCTCCAGCGTCTCAAACGCCTTGGCGATCTCCTGCGCGCGGTGGCCGAAGAAGTAGGCGGAAAGGCCGTAGATGGTGTTGTTGGCCTTCTCAAGCGCCTCGTCGAAGTCGCTGAAGGGCTGCATGGGGATGATGGGCCCGAAGATTTCCTCCTTCGAGACGCGCATGTCGTCCGTCACGTCCTTCAGAAGCGCCGGGGTCATGTAGCTGCCCTTTGCAAACTCTGCGGGCACCTCGCCGCCCATCATCAGCTTCGCGCCGCGCTGCACCGCGTCCTCCACCAGGCCCAGCAGCCGGTCGCGGGCCTCCATGTTGATGACCGGGCCCATGACGTAGCCCTCGTCCCGGCCCTTGCCCAGAATCACACCCTTGAGGTGCTCGGCGACCCTGTCGCAGAGCGCGTCGTAGATCTTCTCGTGCACATAGATGCGGTTGTAGTTCACGCAGGTCTGGCCCGCGAATCCCACCTTCTTGGCGACGATGTTCGCCGCGACCTCGTCCAGATCCACGTCGTCCATGACGATCACCGGCGCGTTGCCGCCCAGCTCGAAGGAATACTTCTTCACCGAGGTCGCGCCCTCGCGCATGATCTGAAGTCCGGTCTCGCTGGAGCCGATCAGCGTAATCATCTTCGGGATGGTGCTCTCGTTCAGCGTCCTTGCAACCTCGCCGGAGGGGCCGGAGAGGATGTTGATCACGCCCGCAGGGAAGCCGATGCGCGCGGCGATCTCGCCGATGTAGAGGGTCGCCAGCGGGGTCTGGCTGGAGGGCTTGACGATGCAGGCGCAGCCGGAGACCACGCTGGGCGCGATCTTCAGACCCGCATTGCCCAGCGGATAGTTCCACGCCACATGGCCCACCACCACGCCGATGGGACGGCGCTCGACGATGTGGTACACGTTTCCGTTCGAAGTGGAATGGTTGTTGAAGGTGGTGCCGTACATGCGGCGCGCCTCCTCGGAATAGTACTGGAAGCTGATCATCATCCAGTCGAAGTCGGCGCAGGCTGCCGGATAGGGACGGCCGGATTCTGCCGAAACCAGATCCACGATCTTCTCGCGCTCCGCCATGCAGGCCTCGCGCAGCTTGAGCATCCAGTCGATGCGCTCGTCCAGCGAGGTCTTTGCCCAGGCCTTCTGCGCGCGCTCGGCGGCTGCCAGCGCTTCCTTGGTCTGCTCCGCGGTCGCGCAGCCCACCGTGCCGATCACCTCGCCGGTGGCCGGATTGATTACGTCCATGGGCTTGCCCTGTCCTTCGACCAGCCGCCCGTCATAATACTGCTTGTACATAGTTTACCCCTTTCTGGCCAGTTTTCTGGCGCGCTCCTGATTGCGGAAGCCCTTCAGACCTGCCGCGCCGATGAACTTGGCGCTCGGCCCCAGCTCCTCCTCGATGGCCAGCAGCCGGTTCGCCCGGGGGCCGATGCCGCACTCGCGGATGGAACCGGCGTTGATGCCCACGGCGTAATCGCCGATGGCCTCGCCCTCGCCGCGGCTGTCGGAGGGCATGACCGCATAGCCGAACTTGTAGGCGTACTGTATCATCTCCATCGCCTCGGAGATGGTGCCCACCTGATTGACCTTCAGAAGCACGGTGTTGGCCGCGCCCATGGAGATTCCGTGGGCCACGCGCTCGGGATTCGTGGTGAACAAATCGTCGCCCACCACCTGGATGCCGCTCTCCTTTGTGAAGGCGGCGGTGGTCTCATAGTCGTCCTCGTTGAAGGGATCCTCCAGGATGACGAAGGGGAACTTGTCGATCATGTCCATGTAGAAGCGGTACAGCTCGTCCTTCGTCATGGGCTTGTCGCTGAACAGGCCGTAATACCTGCCGTCCTCCTTGTTGTGGTAGGTGTCGGTGGCCACGTCCATCTGGAAGCCCGCCCGACCCTCGTAGCCGGCCTCGATGATCGTCTCGGTCATCGCCTCCCAGATTTCCTCGTCGTTTTTGAACACTCCCGCAGGAATGGCGATGAAATCGCGCACGTTGGGGATGCCGCCGAAGCGCTGCTCCATCTTCTTCGCCCAGCGGGTGTGAATGTCCCAGCAGGCGTAGGATGCGTCGGAAAAGGTATCGAAGCCGAAGCACATCACGGACATGGTGGGCTTGCCGCCGGGGGTGGTGATGCCGCCGCCGTAGCGCTGATGGCCCGCAGCCATGGCCACGCCCGGAACCGGCAGATACATGGCGCTCTCGCCGCCCACGTGCCGGTAGAGGGGAATGCCCAGCGCGTTCGCGCCCGCCTTCAGGATGGCTGCGGAGACGGCCGCCACGGCGTTGCCGCCCAGCTCCAGCTTGGCCTCGGGACGGATGGACAGAAGCGCGCGATCCGCCGCCAGCTGATTCGCCGCGTCCACGCCCTTCATCGCGGGCGCAATGATGCTGTTGACGTTGTTCACCGCACCCATGACGCCCTTGCCGTTGTACTTCGTTCCGCCGTCAAAGTTGAAGCGCACCTCGTGGGTGCCCACGGAGACGCCGGAGGTGCACATCGCGGTGCCGGTCGCTCCGTTTTCACATACGACCGTCGCCTCAACGCCCGGATTTCCGCGATTGGTATAGACCTGTCGCGCATGTATGGTTTTGATTTCTGTTCCAGACATCTCAACACTCCTCATCGTTTCAGAATCGTTTGTCTCTTTCAGGTGATCAGGATGATTCGCAAATCCAGGGCGGAGACGCAGTGCTCCGCTTCCACGCCGCAGCCCAGCTTCCACAGTGGCGCGGAGGTCGCGTGGGCCTTCAACGCGCTCCACAGATCCAGGCCCGCTTTTTTTGCCTCCGCGACGGTCTCGCCGTCCACGATGGCGCCCGCCAGGCAGCTGGGCGCGCCCGGCAGGTCAAGTCCGCCCGGGCCGTCCGTTCCGTCGGTATCCACCGCGCCGAACACGATGCCCCGCGTACCCGCGATGCGCTGCGCCGCAGCCAGGCAGTACTCCTGAGTGCGTCCGCCCACGCCCGTCTCGCTGCCCACCGTGACCACGTTCTCTCCCGAGCTCATCAGCACCACCGGCGCACGGACGGGTTCGCC
>CAMBWJ010000146.1 GCA_945871545.1 uncultured Clostridia bacterium
CGCTGTCAAACAGCGCCTTGAACTGTGCACCGGTCATGCCGCAGACAGCGCCGAAGTCCTCGAGTGCCTGACCGCCCGTGGCGGAGGCGACCTCCATCTTGATGAGGGCCTTGGAAAACGCCGAGCCGCCCATCTGTGCTTCGATGCCTACGGAGGACAGCGCGGCGGCGAAACCCAGCACCTGCGCTTCCGTCAGACCAACCTGCTTGCCCGCACCTGCGAGTCGCTGCGCCATCTCCATGATGGGCTTCTCCGTCGTGGCGAAGTTGTTGCCCAGATCGACGATGGTGGAGCCGATGTTCTGGAACAGGCTCTGATCCGTGCCCATGACGTTGGCGAACTTGGCGATGGAGGTCGCGGCCTCGTCCGCGTTCAGATCCTCGCAGGAATTGCCCAGATCGATCATCACGCGGGTGAAGTCCGTAAGATACTCGTTGGCAATGCCCAGCTGACCGCCGGTGGCCATGACCTCGTTGATCTCGCTGGTGGACGCGGCAATCTGCGTGGACATCTTCTTGGAGGACGCCGCCAGAGATTCGAACTCCGCCTCCGTTGCTTCCACGGTCTTGCGCACGCTGGCAAAGGAGGACTCAAAGTCCAGCGAAGCCTTGACCGCCGCCGTGCCCAGCGTGAGGATGGGCGTGGTCAGGATCGTGGTGAGCGCCTTGCCCGCTGTGGTCAGCTTTCTGCTGACGGAATCGCAGGATCGACCGAAGCTCTCAAGCGTCCTGCCCGCCGCAGTCCATGCAGACCTTGCGGTCGCCAGCTGGCGGTTTGTGTCCTCGATTTCCGCGCGGGTCGTCCTGACGGCGGCGTTGGCCCGGTTCAGTGCGGCCTCCGCATCAATCACCGCATCGGACGCCTGCCGGATCTTCTCCGGATCGTTGGCCTGCTGCGCCGCCTCAAGCTGCTCCCTCGCACCCTGCAGGGCGTTTTCATACTGCTCGACGGACTTTTCCTGAATCTCCAGCTTTTCCCGCAGGAACGTCAGCTTCGCAGACAGCCCCGCAACGCTGGTGTCCATGTCCTTGATGCCCGCCGTGGCCAGTCGGAACTTGCTCTCGGCGAGGTTGATCTCCCTGCCGAAGGTGGCAATGGCGGCTCGACTGGCATCGATGGATCGCCCAGCGGCGTCCCAGTTGGTCTGGGCCAGCCGCAGAGACTGGTTGCAGCGGTTGATCTCGGCTTCCGTCTGCCGCACGCCCGCCTGAGCCATGTTGAGGTTCGTGTTGGCCTGGGACACCGCATCCGCAGCGTTCTGCGTCGCCTTTCTGAGCGCAGTGTTCTGCCCGGAGAGCTTCTTCACCTCCTGCACGGAGGCGCGGTACTCGCCCTTGAGCGCATCCAGATTGGCCTTTGCCGCGATGGTCGCAGAGTTGGATTCGCCCAGCGTTGAGGAATAGGTGCGCACCTGCTGCGCCGCTGCGGCGACCTGCTCCTTGAGCGCCTGCTGTGCGGCCTTTGCTGCCTCCAGCCGCTGGGCGTAGTCGTTCTGACGGTTGTAGCATTCCGTCAGCTTATTGTTCGCGGACTCCAGTGCGCGCTGGTACTGCCCGACCATGTCCTTTTGCAGGGACAGCCTGCGTTCCAGCGTGGAGAGCTGGGTGGCAAGTCCGGTGGTCGTGCGCTCGAAGCCCTCCACACCGGCAGCAGCCAGCCTGAACTGGGATTCCGCTTCGGCGATCTGCCTGCTGACGGACTTGATGTTCCGGGTGAAGTTGTCCGTCTGCAGGGACAGCGACACCACAAGGTCGCGGAGGGTTTCACTCATCGGGATTCACCTGCCTTTGCAAAAAGAAACGCCGTGCGCGGCTGCGTCACGGTTTCAGGTTGGGCCATACCTCATCGATATAGCGGGGTGCGGGTTCCTTCTTTTTCCGATCCTGTCTGGCCTTCCAGCAGCGGATGCGCAGGAAGCCGAGCATGTCCATCTCGTCGATCTCCCGCATGCGCCAACCGCTTTCCAAAAGGGAATTGTAGGTGGCATAGATGAAGTCGGGCAGCGTCAGAACTGAGGAATCTCCTCCGATTCCGGGGTCGCCTCCGTCTTCGCTGCCTTCGTAGGGAACTCATTCAGGATGCCGGTGGTCTGCGTCTGCACTGCCATGAGCGCCAGCGCAATGTCGTGCATCAGGCGATCCACGGGATAGTGATCCAGCACATCGTCCGGGGTGAACTGGTTCCCGAACAGTACGCAGAACCAGCGGATCATCACGTCCATCGCATCGGCAATGGAAAGTTCTCCGGCATCCGCAGACGTTTCGCCCTTGAGTGCTGCGTTGGACAGGGCAACGATGCGCCCGTACATCTTTGCGGCGGGCTCCATCTCCCGCAGCGCCCTGCCGGAGACGAAGTCAATGGAATATTTCTGATTGTTCAACGTGCAGGTAATCATTTGCTGTCCTCCGATCAGTAGTCCAAATCATCCCGATAATCGGGAGTAAAGGTCACAGGTGTGTCCGTGGCAATTGCATTTCGGATGATTGCGATGTTCTCCTCATCCGAAGCTCCCTTGTAACCATAACCCACCGCATAGGGATACGGTGCATTGAAATGCGCATAATAGGCATTCATGGCCCTCTCGAAATCCGTCATAGTTTCCTCCTCGCTTTCAGCATGTCCTGATAGACCTGATAGGTCTTGGGAAAATACTCCTTGATCGCCCGGAGTGACCCGGGGTGTGCGGCTTCAGCGGATGTGATCTCCGCAAAGATCTCCTTGCTATTGCCGCGACCGCTCCAGTAGCTCAGTCCATGGCCGGAACCCAGCGGAAAGGCAACGCCGATACCCGCACCCTCGAACATATCCGAGATGTCGCTGCGGTCGAGCATGCTGTATTTGCCCATCGCCTCATTGATGAGGGAATGCGCAGCCTGATCCCGCGTCATGTTGGGGTTCTGCATGCGAAACCGCGACAGATGGCCCTCCAATTCAGCCTTCGCTGTTCGTCCCAGCAAACCTCCGGAGGAGCCACTGCGCAGTATGGGCTTGCCGCCTGCACCGATTCCCTGGAACAAATCAGAATAGGCCGTATAGCCATAGCCCTCCCTGCGGGCAATGAGATAATCGGTCATGTGACCGTATTCGTGGAACAGCACACTGTAGGGAGTTGAAATCGCATCGCCCCGTGCAACAGCGTTGATACGCAGATGCACGCTGTCATCGCTGGGCGAATAATACGCGCCGCGCTCATTTCGCTGCATGTCCGTGGCTCTGAACTGCGCTGCGTAATCCTCCCACATGGCACGGATGTTGCCCGGTACAGTTTGGAGAATTGCAAGGACGGCATTGGCGTGATTTGCACCGTAGGCATTCTGAAGGAAGGTGCGAATGAAAGCGTTGCCACCTGCCGTTGCGCGGTGACTGGATCCTCCTCGTCCGCCCATTTCAGCACCGCCTTCGGGCATGCACCGCCTGATAATAGGGGGCATGCTGTTCGATGTTGCCTGTACAGCCGGACGGAACGTCCCCGAAGAAGATAATTTTCTCAGGATGCAATCTCCTGAGCATCTCATTGTAGCCATCCATGAACAGTGACCGCGCAGATGGGCTTTTCTGCGTTCCCACAGAGGATACGGCGACACAGCCCCCGACCGGTTCACCATCAAAGCACCAATCAAAGCTCTCATGATCGCTCCAACAGACGGAAGGGATGACTGTCATGCCCATGCTCTGCCAGTAAGCGCCGATCAGATGCTTTCGGTAGTGGTTGTAGATCTGCACAGCCCGGGGATAATCGGTGAACAGGCTGAAATCCGGGGTCATTACCACCTGAAATTCTGAAAGAAGCAGCGCATAGCGTCTGGGGTCGTGCCATGTGCGCTCAAACAGATAGTCATCAATGAAAAAATGAACACCATATTCACTGCGCCGTTTATGTGTAGCCGCGCGGTTGAAACTGATCCAGTCCAGCCGCTTGGTCAAATGAACAGGCGCCAGCTTCGGTGTGTCATACAGACCTTCGCATGCAAATGTACCCAGTCCAAGATTATGACCGTTGCGCTGAAGCGCTTCAAGCGCCATGGGAATCACCCCCAACAGAAAGGCACACCTCAAACCATCCAGGAATGAGGTGTGCCGGATTTGTCATCAGGCCGCAGTGAAGCTCGGTTCGTACACGGACTGCAGGAAGGTTGTGGCCTTTTCAGCCGTAAAGCCGTTCTGACCCTCGTCCGCCACCGCCTGATAGCGACCGTCGTGGGTGCGCTTGATTGCAGTCCACTCGACCTCACCGGTCTGGCGGGTGACGGTCTTACCCTCCTTGGTGGCATAGTTCTCGGTGACCGGCTTGGCGCGCACCTTGTACAGCCACACATAGCGGTAGGTCTTGTCGGACTTCTCGCTTCGGAAGCCGACTGCGTAATAGGGCGGCTTGTCCTGTGCGGTGCGGACGAGCACGCCGTTGTCGTCGATCTTATTGCCGAAGATCTTTTCCTGGATCATCAGGGGAATGTCGGCCATCTTCGTCTTGAAGGACAGCTCGGGATCGGGATAGAGCACGTCGCCCTCGATGTCGTCGTAATACTGGACATCCGGATCGGCGTTGTCCGGGGTGATGCTGGCTTCAATGGCTCCGGCGAGCTTCTGCAGATCGCCGTAGGTCAGCGTCGCCTCGGTATCCTCCGTCAGCTCTGCGATGACCACGTCCTTGAGGCCCACGGTGGATGCCACCTTGGGCGATGCAGCAATGGTTCCTGCCATGATTGTTTCCTCCTCTTACATTTGGTCGATTGCGTCCCGCAGCCCGTCGCGGATGATCTCATAGGCCTCATCCTGACGGGTGTCGTAGGCGGGACGGATGTAGGGATGCGCTGGAGCAGGCCCGGGGCCGCCGTGGCCATACTCCACATACGCGGGATAATAGTCCTCGTTGTTCCAGTCCTTTCGGTGCACACCGATGGTGATGTGGCGACCCCTTTTGGAGCTGCGCTTCACCTTGCCGATTTGCAGTGCGGCGTGGAGATCGCCGGAGAGAATCTGCGGGTCGTGGGAGGCGTTGGCCTGCATCTGTTCATGGATGGGCACGGCAGCGGCCTCCAGAATGCGCTTCGCCACCGGAGCGCCCGCGCCGTCCGCGTCCATTTTGTTGGCCATGCCTGCGATGTCGGTCATGAGCTCGTCAAAGCCGTTCACATCAAGGGGCATCCGCCGTCGCCTCCTCGTACAGACACCACGTCCACTGCACCGTGTACTGGTGTGTCGCGGCGTCGTAGGCGGGCTGGTTGTAGCCCTTGTCGGATTCCTCCACCATGGAAAACCCAGCAGCATACATTGCGTTGCGGATCTGGTTCGCGGCCTCGGTCGGGTCGACGTCGCTCCAGAGGTTCAGATAGACGTAGGTTCGGAACGACACGACACCATCGTCCTGGTGTGCATCCTCGGTCGTGGTGCTGGAGTAGACGATATACTGCACGGGCGGATTCTGATTGGGCGACGTGGCCCGCCACACGCCTGCCATGACGGGAATACCGACATTCTGCAGCGCCTGTTGTACCTGCCTCATCCGCTCTCAC